>CAYFWA010000153.1:6980-11138 GCA_964346625.1 uncultured Myxococcales bacterium | reverse complement strand
GCCCCCCCACCCCGCTCCCATGGACAACGACCGCGCACCGGTCCTCGCGCACGCCGACCGCGAAGCTCCCAGCTCGAGACAGACGCCAAGGCTACAAGCGGACGGTAAAGCCGGCGGTGGCACCTCCCCACGGATAGATCGGCAGGGTGACCGCCAGAAAAGCCGAGGCGGTTATTCCCCAGTTCCCCCCCGTTGGATACCAGGCCAGGCCGATCTCTGACACGAGGTGGAACACGAGCCGCGACAAGGGATCGTAGGTCAGCCGTTGGGTAAAAGAAAGCGACACGTGGCGCCACCGCTTCCCCACGCTCCATTCGAAGTCCAGATCCAGGTTACCGCCGATACTGTATTCCGGCGGCTCCTCGGCCAGGTGGGCATAGATGGGGCCGTAGTTCACCCCGCCGCCGAGACCGGCGCCCAGCGTGAACAGCCGGCCGAGCCGGTAACGGAACCCCACGCGGAGGGCGCCGTACCAATCGACCCCGGTGCCATCCTCCATGGAGAACACGCTGTCGTACAGCCTGCCGCCGCTCACGCTCACCGGTATCGACCACCGGGCCGACGCGAAGAACTCGATGTGCAGCGCGCCCCCCACTCCCCGGGCACTTCCGACCAACTCCCTGTCCCCGCGCAGCGCACCGCCTCCACCGTGGGCGGAGACCAGCACCGTGCCTTTCCGCTGGGGACCGGGCTCGATGTGCCCCACCGGCGGCGGTGGGGTGCATCCCACCATCGCCACGCCGGCGATGGCGGCGCAGCAAGCAAACCAGCGTCCGTGGCCACCTGGGCGGCCGCTCCCGTGCGCTCTGGAGCTCATCGCAAAAAGCTCCATGCAACACGCGCGCCATCGCTCCCCGCCCCGCAACAGCCCCCCGTCTCGAGGCCCCGTATCCCCGGAGAGCGCTTCCACACGGGCGTGGCTTCTCCCATCCGTCGCCTCGGAAACGCGGCGCAGCGCCGCCGTAGCCGTCACCCAGCGCTCCCCCTCACACCGTGCGGTATCTGCAACGCCTGTTGCGAGAGAGCCACACAGCGTCGGGGAGGGAAACCACCCCAATAGACAGGCCAAGGAGGCCCCAACCACGCAGCGCGTCGGTCACCAGGCGACCCCGGATGATTCGTAACGGTTCAGGTGTCACGTCGGTCCGAAAGCTCGCAACGGAGAACCGGCGCTTTCCTTGCTGCGGCACGAAGCACGGTCATTGGAGGCGAGGCTCGAAAATCCGAGCTCCATCGAGGCGTGGGGGGGGGATAGACTGACCCACGACGACGTTCGATTCCTCAATTTCTGATTCCGACATATTTAAAGGCGATTCTCCCGGCGTCGTCGACGAAGAGAAACAATCCCTTGTTACAAGCATAGTAGAATAGGACCTTCCGAGTGGGACGATTCGGGGGAAGACAGTAGTTTCGAATGCGACGATGACAGCTACAGAGCTGGCTCGACTCACAAACGGCATCCGGCTTGCCCAGGAGCTACAGCGCACGCCGCTCCGAGTCCCCCCCTCTTCAATTCTCGCCAGCCATCCGGACATCCGATCAACGTGAATTTGTGGCGACAGGGTGTAGCGCTGCCGCCGCGGCGCTGCGGCCCACCTCGTGTCAAGGTCCGGTGATCTGACGCCGCGGCGGCGCCAGATCGCGCCTACATAACCCGAGGTTCAGCGATATGACGCCGATTCGGCGTATATCTTTGGACTGTTGCCAACAGCGCAAATGGCTCTGTGTGGCCAGCGCAAGTTGCCAACAGCGCAAATGGCTCCGTGTGGCCAGCGCAAGTTGCCAACAGCGCAAATGGCTCCGTGTGGCCAGCGCAATGCGCGGCGACGCGGGACCTACTGCTGTATGGACTGGTTGAGCTCGACAAGCGGGCCGCACGAGGGCGTGCACACCGAGGGCTCCCCGCTGCACACGAAGCCCACCTCCACCTGACAGGCGGCGTTGCAGCCGTCGCCGCTGCTGGCGTTGTTGTCGTCGCACTGCTCCCCGGCCGAGGGGCTGATGACCCCGTGGCCGCACACCGGGGCCACGCAGCCCGCGGTGTCGTAGCCGCAGTTGGCCGTGCAGGCCAGGGTACCGCTCACGTAGCCCAGCGACTCGCAAGTGGCGGTGCCCAGATCGGCGCCGTCGCAACGAGGCCTCTGGGGGGGCCTTGACGCGCCGCACTGTGGTAAAGCGGCAAGCGCCGCGCCAGCAGCGGTTGCGCCGGCACGCAACCAATGCGCAGTGAATCCACGCCCAGCGGCAGCGAGGAGGCCTTCCGGACACCCCGTAGCTTAGGGCTCGCGCAAGAATAAGTTCGACGCACCGAGGGCGCCGATCCATCAATTCTGTCTGCGTTGCTCATCGGTTAAATATCTCGCAATATTCGCCCTCTTCACGCCTTGCCAGCCGAGCGCCTCGACGCCCTGACTTGCAGACCTTGTTTTGACCCGCTCCCTTATGGATAGAAGCCAAGGTCCTTCGGGCGCTCGAGGGACGCCCGAGGGGCCAGGCCCCCTTGCCCGGCAGGCGCTTGACACTCCGCGAAGAGATCTGTACTCATACGCCATGGACAAGGTCTTCAGCGGAATCCAGCCCTCGGGCCAGCTACACATCGGCAACTACGTCGGCGCGGTGATGCGGTGGGTCGATCTGCTCGACGACCACGACTGTGTCTACTGCATCGTGGACTACCACGCGGTCACCCAGGACTACTCGCCCGAGCAGCTTCGCGAGCGGACCCTGGAGATGGCCATCGGCCTCATGGCCTGCGGCGTGGACCCCGAGCGGTGCAAGCTGTTCGTGCAATCCCACGTCCCTGAGCACACCGAGCTTTCCTGGATCCTGAGCACCGTCACCCCCATGGGCGAGCTGGAGCGCCAGGTCCAGTACAAGTCCAAGGCCGAGAAGCAGCCCGAGAACGTCAACGTGGGCCTGTTCACCTACCCGGTGCTCCAGGCCGCCGACATCCTGCTGTATCGCGCCGACAAGGTGCCCGTGGGCGAGGACCAGGTGCAGCACCTGGAGCTGGCCCGTGAGATCGTGCGCAAGTTCAAGGGCCGGTTCGAATACGAGTTCCCCGAGCCTCAGCCGATCCTGTCGGACGTCAAGCGCCTCAAGGGGCTCGACGGCGACGAGAAGATGTCCAAGAGCCTGGACAACACCATCGGAATCGACGAGGACACCGACGCCATCTGGGAAAAGCTCAAAAAGGCCAAGACCGATCCCCAGCGCAAGAAGCTCAAGGACCCGGGCGACCCGGAGGTCTGCAACATCTACACCCTGCACAAGGTGTTCTCCTCCGAGAAAGACCAGTCCTGGGCGGCCGAGGGCTGCCGCAGCGCCGGCATCGGCTGCGCCGACTGCAAAGAGCGCCTCAAGGACAACCTGGTGGAGCACCTCGAGCCCATCCAAAAGCGGATTCACGAGCTGCGCGAGGATCGCGACGCGGTGTGGCAGACCCTCGACGAGGGCGCCCGGGCCTGCCGCCGCCAGGCCGCCGAGAACCTCGACGCCATCCGCCAGGCCATGGGGCTGCGCTAGCCCCGGCCCCTCCCCTGCTCGCTTTGTCTATCTCCCCCTCCCGGCGCCCCTCAACCCGCTGCCTACGGCGTCTCGCGCCACAGTCTCTGCCGGCGGCGCTGCCGACGTTGCCGGCGCTGCCGACGTTGCCGGCGTTGCCGGCGCTGCCGACGTTGCCGGCGTTGCCGACGTTGCTGGCGCTGCCGACGTTGGTGGCGTTGCTGATGCTGCTCACGCTGGCGTCGCTCCTTGGCGGCTGCAGCCCCACGCCGGTGGATCGCTCGCCGGTGGGTGTGGCCAAGCGTTTCGTGGCGGCCGTGCAGACCCGCGACACCGAGGCCATCTTCGAGCGGCTTTGCCCCGAGACCCAAGAGCGCCTGCAAAAGGCCGCGAAACGGGCCACCTCCCTCGGAGGGGGCAAGCCGAAGCGGGAGGCCCACGAGATGCTGTCCCCGGCCTGGCGATCCCGCGCGGAGCCCAACTGGTCTCCTAAAAAGTTCAAGCTTCTCGAGAAGAAAGACGATCGCGCCCGCGTGGAGATCCGGGGCGAGAAGAAGGGGCAGCGCGCCCTGCTCACCTTCGTCCGCGTCGAGGAACGCTGGCGCCTGAAGCTGCCCCGCCCCCCCTTGTCGGGCGGACGCTGAGCGCCCCCTC
>CAYFWA010000153.1:0-6880 GCA_964346625.1 uncultured Myxococcales bacterium | reverse complement strand
GACGTCCTGTCTGCCTCCTCTCCAGAGGCTCACTCCTGCAGCCCCCTCGACGTCCTGTCTGCCTCCTCTCCAGAGGCTCACTCCTGCAGCCCCCTCGACGTCCCCTTCCCCGCCCAAGCGCCGAGGGAGAAGTTGAAGCTCCGGCTCGTAGGCACTATACCAAAGTAGAAACATCGGACTGCGAGCGTCGCACCGGAGACGCCGGGGCACCAGCGTGGAAGGCAAGCGTCACTCACCGCGACACGCCACTGCCCCACGTCGCCCACGCCACGTCGCCCACGCCACGCCGCAACGCGCCACGCAGCGCCGCGATCGAGCCGGCCTCTGGAGCCGGCCTCCGGAGCCGGCCGCCGGAGCCGGCCGCCGGAGTTGGCCTCCGAAGCCGGCCGCCCCGGAACCGGCTCCGCGTGCACACGCACGCAGACGAGAACCGAGACCATGGACCTGCTGCTCAGCCTGCTGCTCATCTTCACCCTCGAGGTGCGCCCCGAGCCGGTGAGCCGCGCCCTGGCGCGCGCCTCGGCGCGCAACCATGGCGTGGAGATGCTGCGCGGCAAGAAAGTGCTGGTGTTCGGCGACTCCATGGTCAACTGCGGGGTCAACGTCTACCTCGAGCCCTGGTTCCGCAAGCACGGCGTCCGCTCCTACGTAACCCGGAGCTGGGCGAGCTCCACCACCTTCGCCTGGGCCAAGACCCCGAAGGTGCGCTCCTACATGTGGCGCTTCGATCCGGACATCGTGATCATCATGCTCGGCTCCAACGAGCTGTTTCACCCGTACCCGCGCATGAAGATCCGCCCCATCCAGCGCATCCTGAAGAAGCTCGGCAAGCGGCGCCTGGTGTTCTGGGTGGGGCCGCCGGCCTGGAAGCCGGACAAGGGCATCATCGACGTGATGCGGGAGACCCTCCCCCCCGGCCACTTCTTCGACTCGGCCCCCATCAAGCTATCACGGCAAAAGGACGGGTATCACCCCAACATGCGCGGCTCAAAGACCTGGGCGCTGGCCCTGCGGCGCTGGTTCGCCAAGCGCCTCGAGGCGATGTTCCCGCCTCCCGACACGGAGGCGGGCGGCTGATCCATCGCAGCTCCCGCACCCAGCGCTTCTCGCAGCTCTTGGGGGTTTCATTCGGGTCGTCGGCCGGCGATCGTGGAGGAAGGCGCTTTCGATGGCGTCCCCCGCGACCACGCGGCGCGCCGCGCGTTTCCGCGCTGCGCCTCGCCGCGCCGCGTGTGGCCGGCCTGCGTGTTGCCACTCCGCGGGCGGCTGATCAGCCGCAGATCCCGCACCCGGTGCTTCTCGTAGCTCTTGCGGCCGAGCCACCCCATGGCGTGCATCTGGTAGAGCAACCAGCGCAGGTGCAGCAGCCAGTCCATGCCGGCCCGGCCGGAGCGAAACCGCTGGAAGTAGTGGCGGGGGTTGGGCGTGATGGCGGCCAGGTGGACGGCCTGCAGCGGATCGAGCTGATGGGGCTCCTTGCCGAAGTAGTGCCTGGCAGCGGCGCGAACGCCGAACAGCCCGGGGCCCATCTCCACCAGGTTGAGGTAGATCTCGAGGATGCGGCGCTTGTCGAGCACCTGCTCCAGCCGCCAGGTGAGCACCACCTCCTGGAGCTTGCGCGCGAGGGTGCGCCGGTGGGACAAAAAGACGTTCTTGACCACCTGCTGGCTGATGGAGCTCGCCCCCTTGGCGAGCTCCCCCTGGCGAAGGTCTTCGGCCAGGGCCCGCCGGATGTTCTCCAGGTCGAAGCCCCGGTGCTCGAAAAAGCGCCGGTCCTCGGCCGCGAGGAACGCGCCGATGACGTTACGCCCCAGACGACTGTAGGGGACCCAATCTTCGCGCTGGGGCCCCATCACGAGGCGGGTGGGCGACCAGCCCGGGGGTCGGGTCACGAAGGCGAAGGGACGCCGCAAGGCCTGCACGTCTGCGCGGGGGGCATCGCTCATCACCCGGCAGGCCGAGGGCGCGACGCTCACCTGAAGGTGAAGCTCGTCCAAGGCGCGAGAGTCGACCTTCAGGGCGAGCCGTCCGCCGATGGCTCCGGAGAGCCGGAGGCCGTGGAGCTTGGAAACCAACCGCTGGGGCAACGCCCCGAGCGCCCGCTGACAGTGCGTAGAGGGCAACGAAAGGTTCCCCTCACCGCGCAGCCCCCCTTCGACCGCGGCCACCCACCCGTCCACCTGAACGGAGAGGCTTCGCAGGCGCAATGAGAGGTCCTTCACCGAGATCCGGCGGCGCGCGGGATCCAGCCGCAAGATGCCGGCCAGGCGGAGCGCGGGCCATCGAACCGGCCGGGACGCGAGGCTGGGGTGATGCACGACGAGGCCCCCGAGCGCGAGCTGCCCCTGGGTCCGCCAACCGGACTGCGGTGTGTAGGAGAGCTTCGCGGTGAGCCCTCCCCGGGCTTTGCCCAAGGCGAGGCCGGCCCCTCGAAGCCACGGTTGCAGCTCGCCGAGGGGGAGCCCCGTTACCTGGAGCCGCCCCTGCAGCGATCGCTTGACCCCGTCCAGGTTCATCTGTACCCGCGCCCCCGCCCGCGGACGCGCGCCCTCGCTCACGAGCTGCACCTGGAGCAGATCCGGGGCGACCTCGTCGGCCACGAGCCGAAACCCTTGCCAACCGTGGTGCCGACCGGTGATGCGGCCCCGCCCGACCCGGACGCGGTACGTCCGGACTCCGCCCCCCTCCCGCTGCCGGCCGCGCCAGCGCACGCGCCGGAGCGACACCGCCTGCCCCGAGGTGAGACGAGCGCTCCCCCGACCGAGTCGACCGCGGAGCTTGCCATCGGCTCGCCGCACCAGGTGGGCGTCTCTGAGCTCCAGGCGGCGGAGACGAGGGGCCCGCCCCGCGACGCGGCCCGGGTCGGCGAGGGTCACCTCCGCGATGTCCAACTCGAGGACCGCCCGACGTCCGGAACGAGCGGTGCCGTCGGCCGCGCCGGGCGTGCCCCGGCGGCGGTCGAGCCGTCGCAGCATCTGGCGCAGCCGGGCCAGGGCCTCGGGGCGGACCCAGTGAAAGCGCGCCGCGGTCAGTTCGAGCCGGTCCAGCCGGGGCGCGAGGCGCAGGGCGCTGAGCGGGGAGATGGAGAGCTGCAAGCGCGGGGCCTGTAGCCGCCCCACGCCGGGCCCCGGCCATCGGACCGAGAGGCCTCGCAACTCCACGGTGAAGGCCCCCTCCAACCGGACCGCCTGCACGCGCACCCGCGCCCCCAGCCCCCCACCGAGCTGACGCTCCCAGGCGTCTCGAGCCCGCGTGGTGGCCACGCGATCCAGCGCCAGGGGGCCGAGCACCGCAACGACGCCCCCCAGCGCCGCGATGGTTGCCCTGCTGACGTTCTTCGACATGCTCCCGCGAACCTCAGTTGGGTCCGGCCGCGCCCACCGCCTGCGCTTCGTCGCCGAGCAGATCGCACACGGCGAGGTCCGCGGCGCGCTGCGCCGCTTCCCGGTGCGACTTCAGCGAGGCCGTGGCGAGCACGGCTTCCACGAGGTCCCCGAAATCCAGCCCCGCGCCGTGCGCGATGCGAGGCGTCAGCGCCGTGGGGTTGAGGGCGGGCTGGGAGTTGACCTCGAGGATGAACTCGTTGCCCGCCTCGCCGAGGATCATGTCCACCAGGGACACGCTGGTGCAGCCCAGCGCCTCGTGTGCCTTGCAGGCCTGGGTCAGGATGCCCTGGTAGCGGGTAGCCGACAGCCGCGCGGGCAGGTGCAGCTCGCAGCAGCCGTGTTGAGTCTTGGCCCGGTAGTCGTAGATGTCCTGCTGGGGGACCACCTCGATGCCCCCCAGTGCCCGGCCCTCCAGCACCGCCACCTGCACCTCGACCCCCCGGATGAAGCGCTCCACCATCACCCGCGAGTCGAAAAGAAACGCCTGCTCCACGGCGCGATTGAGCTCGTGCAGGCTCCGGGCCACCGAGACGCCAACGCTTGAGCCGAGCGAGCAGGGCTTGACCACCACAGGGAAGCCAAAGGCGCTGTGCTCCTGGACGAGGCGCCCCAGCGCATCGGGTGTCAGCACGTAGTAGGGGGGCGTCGGGAGGTTGCGCAGGCGGAAGATCTCCTTGGACTTCGCCTTGTCCATGGCCAGGGCCGATCCCGTCACCGAGGAGCCGGTGTATGGGATGCCCATGATCTCGAGCAAGCCCTGAATGCACCCGTCCTCTCCGTAGCGCCCATGCAGCGCGAGGAACGCCACGTCGATCCCAGACTGCCGGATGGCCAGGTCCACGTCGCGGTCGGCGTGAATCCGGCAGGCCTTGTAGCCCCGATCCACCAGGGTCTGATACACGGCCTCGCCCGTTTGGACCGACACCTCGCGGGAGGCGGACAGCCCGCCCATCAAGACGCCGACCTTCCGATTCTTGAGCTCGTTTCCGATTCGCATGGCGCTCGCTTTCTTCGTGCGACGACCCTGTTTTCCAACCGCCTTGACGGCCGCCTTGACGGCCGCCTTGACGGACCGCGGTGGACCGGCCACATTCCCTTGGACGAAGCGGGTGATCCCGAGGGGATGCCGCCGGTACCGGGAATCGGGTACGAGTATCTCCGGCCGCAGCGATCGGGCAAGTTTTTTGGCTCCGATTCGAATCACCATTGCCGATGCGGAGCCCCTACCGGGGGGATGCACCGCATTGAAGCTCGAGCGTTGCCGACACCGCTTGCCGCCCATGGGACCTCCCCGCTGAGGAAGGACGCGGAGGATTCGAATCCAACGCCAGCGCGAGCCAGGCCGAGAGGCATTTCAAGTGGCCGAAAAAGTTGAGCTAAACTGGGTCTGGCTGGGCCGGCTGGGTTACGGCCGCGCGCTGCAGCTCCAGCGCCGGCTGCGAGAATCGGTCCTGGCGGGGCAGTCCCCCGGAGCGCTGCTGCTGCTCGAGCACCCGCCCGTGCTCACCATCGGTCGACACGGCAGCCCGCGCCACATCCTGGCAGCTCCCGCGGAGCTCGAGCGCAGGGGCGTGGAGGTCCACCACGTCGAGCGGGGCGGAGATGTGACCTATCACGGCCCCGGGCAGCTCGTGGGCTATCCGGTGCTGCCGGTGCGGGGCGGGGTACAGCGGTTCGTGCACGCCTTGGCCGAGGCCGCTGCCCGGATGCTGCGAGAGCTGGACATCCGGGCCCAGTGGGAGCCCGAGCGCCCTGGCCTGTGGACCGCGCAAGGCAAGATCGCGGCGGTGGGCCTCCACGTGGCTCGCGGCGTGGCGTTGCACGGCATCGCCATCAACGCCGACCCCGACCTGCGGCACTACGAGCTGATCGTGCCCTGCGGCCTCAGCGGCTCCACGGTGACGTCCATCGCCAGGCTCCGCGGCGATGCCCCTCCCCTCCCCGCCCTCGCCGAGCGCTTCGTCGCGGCCTTCCAACCCACCTCCCGGCCCGTACGGCGCGTCCGCCTGCCCCCGGCTCCACTGCTCGAATCCCTCGAGGGAAGCCAGCCATCTGGTGCTCGCGATGGCGCCCTTTGAAAATAATCGGGAAGCAAGCGGATAGGCCTCTCGTAGGGACAGGCACCGCGTATCGTGAGGCTCCCCCTCCCCTCCCCTTGCCCCAACCCGGGGTGACAAGCCGGGGAGGTGAGGCTGATCTCCGAAACACCCGGGCTTTCGCGAGCACGTTAAAAAAGCAAGCACGGAAATTGGACTTGACTGCTCCCACTTATCGGGCGACAGTCTGCGCTATCCGAAGGGCAAGCCCCCTCTACTCTGCGACGAAAAAAAAAGGAGAGAACAAGATGAAAAGGTTCATGGCGATCGTGTTCGTGTCCGTCTTCAGCCTCGGCGTGCTCGGCGCTGGCTGCGGTGATCCCTGCGAGAAGGCCGTCGACAAGATGATCGAGTGCACCAAGCACGAGAAGGCCAAGGAGATGATGAAGAAGAAGAGAGACGAGTTCATCAAGGAGTGCAAGAAGAAGGGCGACAAAGACAAGCTCAAGAAGTGCCTCGACAAGGACTGCGACAAGTTCGGCGAGTGCATGGAGAAGGCCGAGAAGTAGCTCGGTCCCCGCGTTCGGGCGAGCCTCCGACTCGCCCGATTCGCGAAGCTTGCCTCGACTCCCTCCGATCCCTCTGCTTCCAGCGTCTCTCATCCATCCCTACCGCACGATGACGCCACAACTTCTCACGGCTTTTCCCTAGACGCGGCCGGATCTCGCGTTACATTCGAAGCCGGGTGTCCACACGGCGTGCGTGACGCGAGACGACTGCCGCGACGCCTGCACGGACCGAAAGGCCAACGATGAATCAAGCCATATTGTGCAGAGCAAGCTTCGGCCTCGTCCTCGGGCTGCTGCTTGCGGGGGGGCCGGTCCTCGGCGCGCCGACCGGGCCCAAGCCCGACGCCAAGCCCGCTGGTCCGGAGATTCCGCCGGCGGTGGAACGTCAGGCCAGAGCCATGGAGAAGCTGCTCGTGGCGCCCTGCTGCTACAAAGGCACCCTGGTGGACCACGCCTCGGCCGTCGCCGCCCAGATGCGCCAGGAGATCCGTCGGATGCTGCTCGCCGGCAAGAGCCGCGAGCAGATCCTCGCGCACTATCGTGAAAAGTATGGCCAGGCCGTGCTCGCCGAGCCCCCAGAGGGAGGCCTCTCTGGCTTCGTCCTGTACGGCATCCCCTTCGGCCTGGCCGCCCTGGGCCTGCTGGTGATGACGGTCCTGATGGTCCGCCGACGGACAGGGTCCGTCGAGCAGGAGGCCGTCGTATTGCCGGCGGATCACGAGCTCCCGGCCGAGATGGAGGAGCGCATCGACGCCCTCATCGCCGAGCAGGGCCACGCCCGCTGATTTCCGTATAAATTCCGGCTATATCCGGATCTCTCACCACGATAATGATCCGTTTTTCGAGAGAAACGGGGTTACGAGCCGAACCTAGCGTGATCCGGATTGTG
>CAYFWA010000152.1:7480-11167 GCA_964346625.1 uncultured Myxococcales bacterium | reverse complement strand
AGAATTGATGGATCGGCGGCCGAATGCCGAAGTTATTCTTGCGCGAGCCCTTACATCAAATCGTAGACGAGCAGCCGGGTGTCGAGCAGCACCGCGCCCTGTCGACCATCCGGCCGCATGGCCAGCGCGCGGGGCGCCGGGTACACGTCGGCCCGGGCGGTGATGGCGCCGTCGGGGCCCCGCAGCCAGATCTCGTCTGCGGAGGCGTCGAGCAGCAGCGGGCCCTGCGGCCCCTGGCCGAGCTGAGCCATGCGGTTGCCCAGGGGGAGCTGGGCGGTCTGCTGCAGGGCGGCATCGAGCCACGCGGCGGTGCCCGCCGCCTCCACGGCCAGCAGGTGGTCGCCCCGTGCCTGCAGGTCCACGAGCTCCTGAGGATGGTGCGTCTCGGCCAGGATCGACAGCCCATCGTCCAGTTGGAGGATCCGGCCCTTGCCGTGAAACAGCAGCGGGCCGCGGGGCGAGAGCCGGAGCTGAAAGGTCCGGCCGAACTGGCTCCAGAAGTCGGTGTCCGCGCGGGGGGCGTCGGCGCCCTCGAGGCCTTGCTCGTCGTCGCCGCCGCTCACCACGTCGGGCTGGGCCACCACCGAGCGGCTGAGCTCGTGGGTGGCCACCGTGGCGCCGGTGTCGTCCAGCGCCACCAGGCTGCCGTCGGCACACAGCACCAGCAGGTGACCGTCGCGCGGGGATTGGGCCACCTGCTGCACGGCGGCCCCCACCCGGGCGGAGAACCGCTCGGCGCCCTCTGGGCTCAGCCGCAGCAGGCGCCCCGTGGCGGTGCCCACCACGAGATCCCCGCCGGCGCAAAACGCCAGCGCGGTGAGGGAGCGCATCGGCAGGGAGCGGGGAGCGCGCTCGGCCTCGGCCACCATCAGGCGGCGGCTGCTCCACAGGGCCACGCGGGGCTGGCCGGGATCGCCGGTGGCGTGGGCGGCGCTGGCCTCCAGGGTGTGCGTGGTGGGCTCGGGGACGCCCGGTTGGCAGAGCACCAGCCGCGAGGGGCGTGGCATCACCGCCAGCGCTCCGCCGGTCCCCAGGAAGACCAGCCGTCCGAGCCCCTCGAGCACGGGCACGCCGCCCAGCTCCCACTCGGTGGTCGGGGTCAGGGTGCGGACGTCGTCGGTCACCGTCACGGCGCGCCCCAGCCCTTCCCGGGCCGCGGGGGCGCCGTCGTCCTTCGCGGCGCTTCCTTTTCCGGTGTCCGCGGTGGGCGCGTAGTCCACCCGCAAGATCTCCCCGGTGGACTCGGCCATGTAGGCGAAGTCGCCGTGGGCGGCCAGATCCACCCGCAGCACGGGGCGCTCCATCCGTCCCCGCCACCGGGGCCGGAAGTGCCCGTCGAGCACGTAGACGAGGCCGTCGCGCTCCTTGATGAGGATGGTGGATCCGTCCTCGCTCACGTCGGCATCCTCCACGGGCTCCTCCACCGGCAGCACGCCGAGGCTCTGCATGGAGGCCGAGAGCACGTGGATCCCGTCGGTGCCCGCGGGGATCAGGATCAGCGAGCCGTCCAGGCAGCTCACCAGCCCGTCGGGGGCCGAGCCGAGGTCCGTGTCGCGGGCCACGGCGCGATCCTCGAGGAAGATCACCCGCCCCTCGGGTGAGGTGCACACGAGATCGCCCCGGGCCGAGGTGAACCGCAGCCGGGTCACCGCGTGGTCCAGCCGGAGGGTCGCGGCCTGGCGCGGAGGCGCCCCGCCTTCGGCTTCGGCCTCCCCGGTGGGGCACTCCCACAGCGTGAGCTCCGAGCCGACGCGGACCTCTTCGTCCACCACGTCGTGCACCGCGGCCGACAGGGCGATGAGGTCACCCTGCGCGGTGGCGTCGAAGCCGGTGCGCAGCGCGCCCACCTCGGTCTCCCAGCGGGTCTCGCCGGCCTCGTCGAGCCGCAGCAGGCGCCCCTCGGCCAGCAGCACGGTGGCGCCGGCGAGGGTGGCCCGCACGTCGGTCACGTTCTGCATGCCGAAGCTGCGACTCCAGCGCGCCTCGCCGGTGTCGGGATCCAGGCACCGGACCGCGCCGAAGACGTCGGCCACCAGCAGGGCGGTGTCGTCCGCCGCGGCGTGCATGGCCACGGGCGGGACGTCCAGCCGATAGCGCCAGGCCACCCGGGCGTCCAGGGCCCAGGTGCCAAGGGAGGATGCGGGGCTCATTGCCACCTCTCGGGGTCGGAAGCCGGCCGAGACCGCGAGCCGCTCGAGGTCGAGACCGCGAGGAGTCGCTCACGAGCTTCGGCGCCCTGAACTGGACACCTTATTCGTGAGCGACTTCCGAGACTGCAAGAACGTATCGCAATGCGTCGCGGCTGACAACCGCGGGGCAGCGCCGAGCCCCTCCGGGGGCCGAAGGATCAGGGGTCGAGGAAACTCCGGAGCTGGCGCGCCAGGCCCGCGGGGTTCACCGCGTGCAGCGAGTGCTCGCCGGCAAGGCGCGTGGTGCGAAGCTGGGGCAGGCGGGCCCGCAGCCAGCGCACCTGGTCGTCGAAGGGCATGGCCGAGTAGGTGGCGCGGATGAGCAGCACGGGCATGCGCACCCTATCCAGGGGCAGAGGCGATAGCTGTGGTATTACGCGCTCGTAGAGATAGTCGAAGGAACGGGCGTCGAGCACGTGGACCAGGGCCGCCCCGGGCTCGCCGTTTTTCGCGAACCTTCGGTCCTGGCGGAAGTTGGCCGCGAAGGCCCGCTGCATCCAGGGCGGGGCGTGGCGCAGCCAGCAGATGCGTCGCGCGGCCTGCTGCAGGGCGGCCTCGTCGGCGAAGGGGCCGCGCTCTGGTGCGAAGATGGCCGCGGCCAGCGGGCGCACGAGCCAAAACAGCGGGTGCAGCCCCTGGGGGGGCACGGGATCCACGAGCACCAGGCGGCGCACGCGCTCCGGGTACGCCGCCGCCAGGTCCAGCGCGGCCTTGCCACCGAAGGAGTGCCCCACCAGGTCCACCCGCGGGAGTTGCAACATGTCGAGCCAGGCCCGCAGGTCGGAGCGCGTGTCCTCGAGCCCCAGGCCGCCCGCGAGCGGACCCGTCGCGCCGTGGCCCCGCAGGTCGGGCGCCAGCACCCGGCGCCCCGGCGTCGGGCCGCCCGACAGCGCCGACGCCACGCCGGTCCAGTAGCGGGCGTTGGCGTTGAGGCCATGGAGCAGCACCACGGGGGGCGGCGCGCCCTTGCGCCGGGCGCCGCGGTTGGCCGAGTGCTGGCCCCAGCCATAGGTGGCCACGGTGCCGTCGGGCACGGGCACCCCGAAGGGGCGGGGCTCGGTCACCCGGTCCTCGGGGACCGGTGGGTCGTAACGCCGGGCCACCGGCCGGGTGGACATCGCCACCCCGCCGTGGACCATTCGCGAAAACCAACCATCGGGGGCGGGTATGCGCATGGGAGGTATTGATACTCGGGATTCGTCTCGACGCAACGGGGGGCCGTCTCGGGAGGCAGCCTCGGGAGGCAGCCTCGGGAGGCAGCCTCGGGAGTCCTTGGACTTTGGGTTCCCCCTGGATATGATGGCGGCCCATGGATCCCGCCCCGACGACCGATACCTCTACCTCCGCTGCTGCCACCGCCTCGGAGGAGCCCCGGGTGCCCGTGTCGGTGGTGATCCCGGCCTACAACGAAGCGGCCGGCATCAGCGAGGTGATCCAGCGGGTGACCGCGGTGATGAAGGCCCGATCCGCGTCGGCGTCGACGTCGGGGTCTGACCCG
>CAYFWA010000152.1:0-7380 GCA_964346625.1 uncultured Myxococcales bacterium | reverse complement strand
GCCCGGTCGTCTGACCCGGCCCGGTCGTCTGACCCGGCCCGGTCGTCTGACCCGGCCCGGTCGTCTGACCCGGGCCAGGCGTCTGACCCGGGCCAGGGGCCGGGAGACGATCCCGGGCCGCCGGGGACCTGGGAGCTGCTCGTGGTGGACGACGGCTCGGCCGACGACACCGCCGCGCGGGCAGAGGCGGCCGGCGCGCGTGTGATTCGGCACGAGGTCAACCGCGGCTACGGCGCTTCGCTCAAGACGGGCATTCGGCGCGCGCGCCACGAGCACGTGATCATCCTGGACGCGGACGGCACCTACCCACCGGAGGCCCTGCCCGAGCTGCTGGCCTCGCCCGGGGAACCGGACATGGTGGTGGGGGCCCGCACCAAGGGCAAGGTCCACATCCCCCTGATCCGCCGGCCGGCCAAGGCCTTCTTGCGCGGGTTGGCCAGCTACCTGTCGGGCTACCCCATCCCCGATCTGAACTCCGGGTTCCGGCTCATACGGCGGGAGGTGGTGTCGCGCTTTTTCGGCCTGTTGCCCAACGGCTTCTCTTTCACCACCACCATCACGCTGGCCATGCTGGTGTCGGGCTACTCGGTCCAGTACGTGGACATCGAGTACCACCGCCGCACGGGTCGCTCCCACATCCGCCCCATCCGCGACACCCTGGGCTTTGTCAGCTTGATTTTGCGCACGGTGATGTACTTCAACCCCCTGCGCATCTTCTTGCCCCTCGCGGTGCTGTTCATCCTGGCCGGGGGGGCGGTGTTCGGCTTGAGCTGGGCCTACGGCGAGCGACCGCTGGATACCACGTCGCTGCTGCTCATCGTCACCGGCGTGCAGCTCGGAGCGGTGGGCATGCTCGCCGACGTGATCGCCCGGCGGGCCGGGTAGGTAGCTTTTGGCCATGAGCACCCCTGCGCCTTCTTCCCGCGAGCCGGGGATCGCCTCCGGCGCCGGGCCCGGGCCCGGCGCCGGCGCCGGCTGGCGCCGCTACTGGCCCCTGGCCGGCGTCGCGGGGCTCGTGGCCCTGGCCGCCCTCGAGGTGGGGCTCGACCTCCACCAGCGAGGCGAGGCCGCCGAGCGGCGCCACTGGGAGGAGGCGGCCGCGGCGGTGCGCGCCGAGCACCGCCGCGGTGATCTCATCGTCACCGCGCCGCGCTGGGCCGACCCCCTCGGGCGCCTGGCCCTGGGGGAGCGCATGTCCCTGCGAGACGTCACCCGCCCGGACGGCGCCACCTACGCCCGGATCTTCGAGCTGTCGGTGCGGGGGCACCGGCACGCCGACACCCGGAGCGCGCGAGTGCGCTGGCGGCGGCGCTTCGGACCGGTGACGGTCACCCACTACACGCAGCAACCGGTGGCGGTCCCCTACGATTTCTACGAGCGGATCGCCCAGGCCCGGGTCTGGGAGCGGCGTGGGGGACGCCGCACCGAGACCTGCCCCTGGCGCGAGGGCACGGCCCGACACCGCTGTCGGGCGAGCTGGAAGAGCGTGCGGGCGGTGTACGCCGAGATCGGCTACGCCCCCCACCGCTGCGTGCTGGCCCACCCGGTGGAAGGGGCCGAGCGCGTCATCGAGTACCCGCGGGCGCCCCTGGGCTCGCGGTTGGTGATCTGGACCGGGCTCAAGGGCTACGATCCGCGCTACCGTGCTCGGCGCGCGGTGTGGGAGTACCAGAGCTATCGTGCGGGGCGGCTGCGCAAAAAGCGCCCCCCGCGGCCCATCGCGGCGGCGCCGATCACCTTGACGGTGACGGTGGACGGCCAGCCCGTGGGCCGGGTGCGCCACTCCATCCACGACGAGTCGTGGCATCGCCACGAGCTCCGGCTCCCAGAGACCGCCGGACCCCGCCGGGTGCGGTTCACCGTGACCACGCGCCATGCCTGGGCCAAGCCCTTTTGCTTCTATGCGCGCAGCGAAGGGAAGATCCCATGAGCGGCGAGCAGGGCCGCGAGAGCAGCCGCGAGAGCAGCCGCGAGAGCAGCCGCGAAAGGCCCGATGACAGGCGTGGCGACGGCAGCGGCGAGGCGCGGGCCGAGGGCGCCGCGCCCGAAGCCGCGCGTGTAACCGTTCAGGGGTCGAGTAGGACCGAAAACGCTATTAACGGCAACAAGGCACCTTTCCCTGCAGCGGCGCGAAGCGCGATGATTGGGGGTGCGCCCCGAAAAACCGCGCTCTTTCGGGGCGAGGGGGGATGGGACATCCCCCCTGAACGATTACGCGCGCGCTTCGACGAGCTGTCGCGCCCCGTGACCCCCGGCTGGCGAGACCGGTTCGTGGCGGCGCTTTTGTTCCTGGGTACCCTGACTCTGCTGGTGGGCACCTCGCGCAACGTGGGGGTGGCGCGCGACGAGGGTATCTACGTCCACGCCGCCCAGGTCTACCAGCGCTACCGCGAGGCGGTGCGCGCGGCGCCGGAGCGGGCCGACGACCCGGCGCTCATCACGCGCCACTACCGCGTCAACGCCGAGCACCCGCCGGGCACCAAGCACCTGTACGGGCTGTCCTGGGCCTACCTGCGCCGGGGCCCGCCCGCGCCGGCCGGGGCGTCGGACGCCGAGCAGGCCGCGGCCCGGCGTCGGCAGGCGGCCCAGGCCCACCGGCGGGGCGACCCCCCGCTTGCGCAGAGCCTGCAGTGGCTCGACGCGCTCACCGCCTTCCGGCTGCCCGCCCTGGTGCTGTCGGCGCTGCTGGTGGCGTTTTTGTACCTGTTCGGCGCCGTGGCCTTCGGTCGCCTGGCGGGGCTGCTCGCGGCGCTGGCCTACGCCTGTCTGCCGCGGGTCTTTTACCACAGCCACCTGGCGGGGCTGGACGCCCCCATCACCGCGGCGCTGTTCATCACGGTCTACGCCTATTATCGCGCGCTGTGGTCCTGGCGCTGGACCGTGGCCACGGGGCTTTTGTGGGGGCTGGCCCTGCTCACCAAGTTCAACGCGTTCTTTTTGCCCCTGGTGCTGCTTTTGCACTACGGCTGGGCGTCTCGCCGCGACTTCCGCCACCCCCTGCTGGCGGCCGTGGGGCTGGGCTCGCTGCTGCCCCTCGTGGGGGTGGCCCTGGCCGCCGTGGTGTCGCGGGGCGGCCACGGCGCCGTGGGCTGGGCCGCGGTGGCGGCGGTGGCCATCGGGGGGATCTTCCTCACCCGCCAGGGGGCGCGCGCGCACCCGCTGCGCACCGCCAAGCTCATGGCGCCAGCGGTGTTTTTCTTCATGCTCGCGCTGGGCGGGGCCGTGCTCTATCTGCAGTGGCCCTGGCTCTGGGAGGACACCCCGGCGCGGTTCGGGGGCTATCTGCGCTATCACCTGGAGCACACCTTCTACAACACCGAGTACCTCGGGAAAAACTACAACCTCCCGCCGTTCCCGGTGAGCTATCCCTTCGTGCTCACCGTGGCCACCTTCCCCCTGGCCTTCCTGGTGAGCGCCCTGGGCGGTCTCGCCCTGGCGGTCTCGGCCCCGCTGCGCGCCCTGGCGCCCCTGGCGCGCCGCCCGATCCGGGCGCTGCGCCGCTGGTACCGAGGCGCCGACCTCTGGCCGCGCGCAACCGACACGGCGGCACGCCAGGGGTCCGCGCGAGGGTGGGGCCGGCCGCTGCGAGGGCTGGATCGCGCCCCGGCGTTCCTGGTGGGGCTCAACGCCCTGTTCTGGATCGGGCTCATCGCCTGGCCCTCTACCCCCATCTTCGGAGGAGCGCGGCTCTGGATGCCCGCGTGGCCCTTTTTGGCCCTGCTCGCGGGGTGGTCCGCGCAGTGGCTCTGGCGGCAGGCGGCCCGCCGAGGCCTGGGTGGCCGGGTGGGCTCCGCGGCGCTGGCCACGGCGCTGGCCACGGCGCTGGCGGCCGCGCTCACGGTGCCCGCCGCGCTGCAGACCGCGCACGCCGGGGACGTGGGGCCCTGCTGGTACGTGCCCACCGTGGGAGGGGCGGCGGGGGCGGCGGACCTCGGCCTCAAGCGCCAGTACTGGGGCTTTACCACCCGGCGGGTGCTGCCCCTATTGAACACGTTCAGGGGGGATGTCCCATCCCCCCTCGCCCGGAAAAAGCGCGGTTTTTCCGGGCTCACCCCCAATCATCGCGCTTCGCGCCGCTGCAAGGAAAGGCGCCAATTCGCCGTTTCGCGCAATTTTGTTCCCACGAGACACCTGAACGGTTACCCCCTTTTGAACCGGGTCGGCCGGCGCGAGGGTCGCGGTTGGGCTCAGCGGGGGCCGCGACGCGGGGGAGGCCCGCCGCGGCGCGGCGGGCGCCGGCGCTCCCTGCCGGTGTACTTCCACGACACCAACCACTACAGCCGCAACCTCTACGTTCGTGCCGGGCTGCTGTCGCCCCGGGTGACCTACGCCGGCGACGGGATGCCGGGCATCCGGCGCTCTCGGGTGGCGCTGTATCTGCACGAGCGGCATCAGATCATGTGGGAGGGACGGATCTGGCAGGTCTACGGCACCGTTCAGCCCGACGCGGTGCTCACCCTCGACGGGGTGCCCCTGCTCACGGTGTACGTGCGGCGGCGCCCCGAGCCCCGCACGCCCCCCTTTTTCGAGGATCCTCCGGGATTCCGAAGAGCTGGACGATGACGTCTTTCTCGAGGGGGATGCGTGGAACCGCTTTTCTCGGTTTGGAAAATCACGTAAAAAGATTCTGTTGTCCTGCCGTGGCCGATGCGTAAAAGTGCGGCCGCGCTGCTCTCGTAGCTCGGAGAGGTGAAATGTACGTCTGCCCTAGCTGTTCCGAGGAGATTCCGGATCGCGTCAAGAAACGCTCCGAGGAGTGTCCCTTCTGCCATACCCCGTGGCCGCCGGACGAAGCGGCCGAGCCCGACGAACCCGAGGCCGAGCCCGAGCCCGCCAAGCCCGAGGGCTGGGGCGACGAGTTCAGGCCCTCGGCCTCGCCATCTCCCGAGGCTTTGAGCGCAGCGGCGGAGCCCGAAAAGAAGTCCAAGCTGGGGCTGATCATCGCCATCGTGGTGGTGGTGGTGCTCGGCGGCGGCGGCGCGGGGCTGTATTTCGGCGTGCTCAAGGGGGACGAGGGCAAAAAGGGGGCCGGCAAGAAGGGCAAGCAGGGGGTGTCCGAGGGCGAGTTCACCGAGATGCAGAAGTGGTACAAGGACGCGCGCAAGGTGCTGTACGGCTACCTGGACGACACCTGCCGCCAGTACTACAACTCCAACTACAAATACCACTCGTTCATCCGGCCCGTGAAGAGCGTGATCAAGCGGGGTGGCAAGGACGTGGAGCTGCTCACCTTCGCCCTGGAGCTCAAGCCAGACCCCAAGGCCAAGCCCGCGGGCAAGCCCAACCTCTGGCAGTGTCCCTACAAGCTCGCCCAGCTTCACCACGATCACCCCTTCGTCATGGAGGCGAAGGTGTGGGAGCGCAAGCAGGTCTTCGGCGCGGTGCTCAAGTACGCCGACATCGAGATCAAGGGCAAGCTCACCGGGTATCTGAAGAAAAAGAAGTTCCGCTCGCTGGCCTCCCAGACCCACAAGGGGTTCGCCTTTTCGGGCCTCAAGAAGTCCGAGGACCCGGGGCTCAAGGCCCTGGCCCAGCCGCTTCCCTTCAAGATGGCCAAGGACATCAAGTCCTTCAAGCTCGCCAACCTGAAGTGGGAGAAGATCAAGCCCGGCAAGTACATCATCGGCACGTGGCGCTTGGAGCTCACCAGCCCCGAGATCCGCAAGAAGTACAAGGACTGGGCCAACGCCTGCGTGTTGAAGCGTCGTCAGATCGGCAAGCTCGACAAGGCCGAGCCGAACCACCAGGCCCACCAGAAGCTGCGGCGCACCATCCGCGACTCGGTCAAGGACCTGTGCAAGGGCCTCGAGCAGATCTCCAAGTCCCTCGAGCCGTGGAAAAAGACCGACATCGAGGCGGCCAACTCGCTCATCCAGCAGGCTCGCAAGACCTGGAACCAGGAGGCCTACGGCATGTTGGAAAAGGCCGGCAAGAAGCTGGATCTGCCCGTCACCGCGAAGAAGCTCTGAGCCCCACTCCCCGCTCGAGTCCCCGCGTCGCTGCGGCCTCGACCCCGCGTCGCTACTGCATCGTCCCCAGGCGTTTGCGTACCAGCTCGAGGTTGCGCTTGGCCTCGGCGTGGCCCGGGCGGAGCTTGAGGGCGCGCTGGTAGGCCTTCTGGGCGGCCTGGATGCGGCCGGCGCGGAAGTAGGCGTTGCCCAGCAGTACCCAGGTGCGCACCGACGAGGGCATGGCGCGGGCGGCGGCGCGCAGCTTGGCCGCGGCGATGTTGTACTGGCCGAGCTCGAAGTGGACCTCGCCCAGCCCCGCGAGGGCCGGGCCGTAGCCGGCGCGGATGGCCAGGGCGCGCTGGTACTCGAGGCGCGCCGAGGTGGTGTCGCCGCGCCGCAGGGCCTGCCGGCCGGCGCGGATGGCCGCTTCGAGCTCCGAGCCCGAGGCAGTCCCAGCGTCCGGGCGGGGGCGCGCCCGCCGAGGCTGCGCGCCCATGCCGGGCCGCGTAGCAGGGCGTCGCCGTGGGGGGTACCGCCGACGTGCCGAGGGCCGGTGCCCCGGGCGGCGACGGGCGTCCCCCGGCGGCGCCTCGATCTGCACGGCCATGTCCACCACGGTCACCACGGTGCCGTCGTGCTCCGCCGCCGCGCTGGCGTCGCCGTCTTCCGCAACGCGGGCCGCCGCCGGCCCGGCGTCGCCGTCGCGGCTGGCGGAGGCCGGGGCCTGCATGTCGCCCGCGGTCTTCTCGGACGCGCCCGGCCCTTTTGAGTCCTGGCGGGACACGAGCACGATGACGGCCACCGCCGCCACCAGCACCACCGCCACCAGCAGCACCCCAACGTTGCGGGCGCGGTTTTTCGGCAGGGCGATGGAGGTGGTGCTGGCGCCGGCGGAGCGGATCACCGGATCCGTGGGCTCGGCGGGGGCCCGGGGGGCCACGGCGGCGTGGTTTTCCGCGGGGGCCGGGGCCTCGGAGGACTCGGCGGGTGCGGCGGGTGCGGCGGGCGCGGCGGCCGGCGGAGTCGGGGCGCCCTTTTTTGGGGGACGATCCTTGCGGCGGCCCCGGCGTTTGCCCTGGGCCACCTCCCGCTGGTACTCCTCGTACTCGGCCATGGCCTCGGCGGCCTCGGCCTCGCCCTCGGCGTACCACATCTGGCTCATGGTGGGATCGGGCACCGGCTCATCGGGAGACGCCGGGGTGGAGACGTCGGCAACCCGCGCGCCCGCATTGTCTTCCCCCGCCGCGGCAGCCTCCGCGGCCGGGGTCTCATCCGGCCCCGCCGCGGCCGTGGACCCTTCGCTGGCTTGCTCGGGCTCCGGCGTCGAGCCCGATGTCTCGCCTTTGGCGAGGCCCGGGGGGATGGGGTGAGGCCCGGATCCGTCCGGACGTTCGGGTAGGGGCGCGGAAGGGGCAGAGGCGGCCGGGCC
>CAYFWA010000151.1:1527-11186 GCA_964346625.1 uncultured Myxococcales bacterium | reverse complement strand
CGCCGCACTGTGGACAACGGCCAGAGCCGCGCCAGCAGTCAACATTTCATTTCATAAGTGCAGTACAAATCCCGTTGAGAAATTCGGACAGAACCCGAAAAAGTTGGGGGCCCGGCTCGGTGAGCGATCCTGCGTTGCACCGGGCGTTGCTTGTCCCGAGGCTCGGACTTGGCTAGGCTCGAGCATCTGGCAGGTCGGATCGTGACCGGGATCGACGCTGATCCGAGAAACCGCGAGCCGAATACAGAGACTCGAGCGCAAGCCAGACCGAACCGAGCGCAAGCCGAGCGCAAGCCGAGCGCGAGCCAAGCAAGGCCGAGCTCGGGTCATGCAGTGCCAAGCCAATCCGAGCCGAGCCGAGCGCAAGTCAAGCAGCGCCAAGCGACAAGGAGCCGTCACATGCCCGTCCCGGAGCTGGGTGAGTACGCCAAGGTGACCGTGGAGTCCGACGTCCCGCTGGAGATCCCCCCGGAGTTCGCCGCCGCGGGGGGGCTGGACACCACCAGGTTCCTCGAGGCCGCGGTGAGCGGGGACAAGCTCATCCTGCTGTGGACCGACGGGGTGACCCTGCACGACGTGAGCACCGGGGCGGTGACGTCGCGCTGGACCGAGATGGGCATCGGGCTCGATTTCGCCGACTGCTCGCCGCTGGGCACGATCCTGCTCACCCAGGCGGACCGGCGCGATGCGCCGGGGGGCAGCGCCCAGCAGGTCACCCTGCTGCACCCCGAGACCCTGGCGCCGGTGTTTTCCAAGCCCGCCACGGCCATGACCCACGAGCGGCTGCCCGACGACGCGCCGCTTTGCTTCGAGCGGGCGTATCTGGCCAACGACGGCATCATCTGGGCGCTGGCCCACGAGTTCCAAAGTGGCGCGGACCGCTCGGTGCTCTACGAGATCACGCGGGAAGGGAAGGTCTTCCAGGCCTTCGTGCTCTCCGAGCCCCTGCCGGTGCTCAAGAACGTGCGCGCCGTGGATCACGTGGGCGAGCGCCAGCGCAAGGTCTCGCTGTCGCAGCTCACCTGCAGCGCCGACCGGCGGTGGGTGCACCTCATCGGCAAGTTCGAGCTGTGGGAGGTCGACGTGCACACCCAACGCGGCACCCTGGATGACCCGGTGCCGCTGCGGCGGATCCTCCGGCTCACCACCTTCGTGCGGGACATGAAGATGGAGCGGATCTTCTGGGACATCCAGAACCGCTTTTTGCTCGTCACCCCGGAGCACGGCAAGGAGTTCGTGATCTTCCACTACCACCCCGATCCCAAGGTGGACGAGCACTCGCTGCAGATCGCCAAGATCGGGGTCTGGTGCGGCGAGTTCCAGGACCAGCCGGCGGGGCTGTACGTGTGGGAAAAGGGCAAGGCCCGACCCATGCTGTTCAAGGAGAAGATGCTCGACCGGACCCAGATGTTCGCCCCGGGCGACGGGCGCTACCTGGTGATGGGTGATTTCGGCGAGGACATCCCGCTCATCGTGTTCGACACCTACACCTTCAAGAGCCTGATCATCACGGAGAACCAGCACCCGGAGTGGGTGCCGGTGGGGGTTACCGCCGACGACGCCCTGCTCGGGCTCGAGGCGGGGCGCCTGCTGCGGCTGCGGGTGGAAAAGGGCGAGCCGCCAAAAAAGAGCAAGCTCGGCCTCGTGCTGGCCCTGGTGCTGCTCGGCGGCGCCGCCGCGGCGGGGCTGCTTTATTACCTGCTCATGGTGCGCGGAGGCTGATGGCCCCCACGCACCGCGGCGCGGTCAGTCGGTGAAGCGGACGGCGCGCAGTCGGCGAAGCGGACGGCGCGGTCAGTTGGCGAAGCGGACGGCGCGGTCAGTTGGCGAAGCGGACGGCGCGGTCAGTTGGTGAAGCGGGCGGCGCGGTCAGTCGGTGAAGCGGGCGGCGCGGTCAGTTGGCGAAACGGGCGGTCTTGAGGACGTAGCGCAGGTCGTTGCGAAAGCGGCCCTGGCGGTCCTTGGGCACCGCGAAGGTGAGCACGTAGGCGTGCTCACCGCGCACCGCGTAGATCTGCTGGACGCGCGGGTCGCCGTCGGGGGGGGCGGTCTCGAGCGCCTTGGCCGGCAGCTTGCCGAGCTTGTCGTCCCGCAGGGGCTGCACGGTCCAGCCCCGCTGGCGCAGGACCCGGGCGTTTTTCTCGGCGAGCTGCTTCGCGGACTCGGTGGGCTTGCGCGTACGGGCCGAGACGGACAGGCGGGCGCCGTCGGGGTGGTGGAAGGTGGCCAGCAGGCCGGGGTAGCCTGCGCGTAGCTGCTGGACCCACTTGGCCGGCAGGAAGATCCGGATGCCCCGCTTTTTGTTCCGATAGGACGTACGGCCCAGCCGCCGCGCCGCGGCGGTGGGATCGCCGATGGCGAGGACGAAGAGGATCGCCGAGACGATCCCGAGCCGTAACCGTCCAGGGGGCAAGTAGGACCGCAAAGGCGCTAGACGGCACATGGCAGCTTTCCCTGCAGCGCGCGAAGCCCAGGTGATTGGGGGTGAGCCCCGAAAATCCGCGTTTTTTCGGGGCTATGTGGGATGGGACCTCCCCCCTGAACGTGTCCCCCGAGCCTGGTGCGGACGAGTCGCGACATGCGCCGATGCTGCCATACCGCTGGGGGGGCGGCAAGGATACCCTCCTTTCTATTGACCCGGGGGCGAGGAGGCTCCTACCTTGGTCCCCGACGGGGTCGGTGCCCCGAGGGACGCAATCCAGATGGATCCGCTCACACTGTACGCTACCTTCGCCTTGGTGGCCCTGGTGGCCTTCTCGGCTTTCTTCTCCAGCTCGGAGACCGCGATCATGAGCAGCGGCCGGGTGCGGCTCACCCACGCGGCCGAGAGCGGGCGTCCGGGGGCGCAGCGCGCCCTCGATCTCATCGACCGCCCGGGATCGGTGCTCGCCACCATCCTGGTGGGCAACAACCTGGTGAACGTGGCCGCCGCGGCGGTGGCCACGGTGCTGTGGGGCCCTTTCTGGGCCACGGTGATCGTCACCCTGATGCTGCTGGTGCTCGCCGAGGTGACGCCCAAGACCCTGGCCGCCTCCAACCCCGAGCCCTGGGCCATGCGGGTGGCGGCGCCCATCCGCCTGTTCGAGGTGGTGCTCAAGCCCATCTCCTGGGGGGTCACCGCCATCACCAACGTGCTGCTGGTGCCGCTGCTCGGACGGCGCGAGAAGCTGCGGCGCAACCTCAACCGCCAGGAGCTGCTCACCGCGTTGCGCATCGGCGCCCGGGAAGGAGAGCTGGAGCCCTCCGAGACCCGCATGACCCGGGAGATCCTCACCCTCAAGGACACGCCCGTCGGGGAGCTGGTGGTCCCCTTGGAGAGCGTCACCACCATCCCCGAGTCGGCCACTTTCGAGGAGGTGCTCGACATCGTGCTGAGCGACAGCCACACCCGCTACCCGGTGACCCGGCGGCCCCAGCCCGACGAGCCCGACTCCGAGGTGCTCGTGGGGGTGCTGCTGGTCAAGGAGCTGCTCGACGACATCCGCAACGAGGACTACCGCTGGCAGTCCGACGTCCGGGAGCTGCACCGCATCCCGGCCAGCCTCGAGGCCGACGAGGTGATGCGGGACATGCAGATCCAGCGGTTTCACATGGCCCTGGTGGTGGAAGACGACGGCACGCCCCTGGGCATCGTGACCCTGGAGGACATCCTCGAGGAGATCGTGGGCGAGATCGACGACGAGATGGACGAGACCGAGGAGATGATCCACGAGATTTCGCCCGGCCGCTACCTCATCCATGGCGACGTGGAGGTCGACGATCTGTGCAAGGTGATCAACGTGGATCTCGGCCGCGCGGATCAGCACGCATCTTTATCGGAGTTCTTTGTCCGGCGCGTGCGCGCCCGCGCCTCGCGCACCCCCCGGCTGAAGATCGGCTCGTCGCGCATCATCGGGCGCGCTGATGGCTGGTACGAGGTCCGCGTGATGAGCCAGCTCCCCTCGCACCGGCACCGCCAGCCGCCCCCTCCTACGGAAATATGACAGTATTTTCCCGCACGTCATAGTCCGGCTGAAAGGTTCGGGGACCGGCTGCGTATCACGTCCGAGTAATGCGTTTTTTGTCTCTATCGGCGCGAAGCTCGGACGGCTCGGGCCATGGGCTGCAGCATTCTCGGGTGCAGTACCGCTCGCGGTTGAATCCCGCCGGCTCGCTCGCCGTCTATCCCCGCAACCCGGCTCCGTCCTCCCTCGTCGCGTCGGCTCGCCGCGGCTCCGTCTCAACGAGATGGATCTCGCGACGACCGATCTCCCGAGGAGGACGACCGATTCTCCCGAGGAGATCGAGACGGGTCGGCGCTGTCTCGCGCTGGGAGGCGTTGAGTCACCCGGGTCACCCCCGGAGGGCCAGCTTCGAGAGAACGGGCATTGGATTTCCCACGGTTTCCAGGTAAGATTTGCGAAACAGTCCCGACAGCGGGCTGATGGTCGTCCTTTTTTTTGAGCTCACGGAGGTAAAACGATGAAGGTTTCCAAGTTGCGTTCGGTCCGGTTTGCCCTGCTGGGGGTGCTGTGCCTGGGTCTCACGTCCGCCATGGCTACGGGCTGCGTCATCGAAGACGATGATGACTGCTTCTCGTACGAGTTCGACTGCGGCAACGGGTTCTGCGTCGACCAGGCCTACGTCTGCGACGGCGTGGACGACTGCGGCAACGGCGCCGATGAGATCGGCTGCACCGGCTGCTATGCCGACGAGTACGAGTGCGACGACGGAAGCTGCGTGCCCCTCAACGCCGAGTGCGACCTGGTCTACAACGACTGCGGCGACTGGTCCGACGAGTACGCCTGCGACGGCTGCCTCGCCGACGAGATCGCCTGCGACCTCGACGGCGACGGCATCATCGGCTGCGTGCACGACAGCCTGATCTGCGACGGCGTCGCGGATTGCTGGGATGGCCTCGACGAGGACTGCTAGCGCCGCAGCCGCTTGAACCCCTGCCGAGCGGTCCCGCGTGACCGCTTCGGCGGCACGACTCCCTCCTTCCTTCGTAATCTTTCCGAAAACCTCCGGACACGCTCGTAATGCGCCCGTGGGCGGCAATGAGCCCCCCGGGTCGGAAGCGCTGCTTCCCGATCCTTGCCAAAAGCTGCTGTGTGGCCGGCATTTTGCATATGTGCCGCGAGAAAACCCACGGAACCCACAGCCCGAGGAGGTTGAATCATGAGGACGATCGAACCATATCCCGTACGTTTCGCGATGCTAGGCCTGCTGTGCCTCGGAGGCGGCGCGCTGGTGATGGCCGGCTGCGGCGACGACGGCGGCGGGGAGTGCCTGCCGGGCGAGCTCGACTGCGGCAACGGCTACTGCGTGGACATGGCCTACGTGTGCGACGGGGTGGACGACTGCGGCAACGGGGCCGACGAGGTGGGCTGCACCGGCTGCGAGACCTACGAGTTCGACTGCGGCAACGGGGTGTGCATCGACGACAGCCTCGTGTGTGACAACGTGGACGACTGCGGCAACGGGGCCGACGAGGTGGGCTGCGACGAGTGCCTGGCCACCGAGTTCGACTGCGGCAACGGGGTGTGCATCGACGAGAGCTACGTGTGCGACACCGTGGACGACTGCGGCAACGGAGCCGACGAGGTGGGCTGCGGCTGCGATCCCGTCGACGAGTACGAGTGCGATGACGGCACGTGCGTGGATTTCACCGCCGAGTGCGATCTGGTGTACAACGACTGCCTGGACTTTTCCGACGAGCTGGGCTGCGAGGGCTGCCTCGCCGACGAGATCGCCTGCGACCTCGACGGCGACACGGTGATCGACTGCCTGGGCATCGGCCTCACCTGCGATGGCACGGTGGACTGCTGGGACGGCCTGGACGAGCACAACTGCTGAGCCACCCGGTCCGCACCCCGTGCCAGGCCATGCCGCCGCACGGGTGGGCACCTCCACTGCTCTCGAAGCCCTCCTGCCGCCCTATCGTCGATTCTTCGATGCGTCCAGCCGACGCAGGGCCCAGCGGGCGTGCTCGCGCAGGCTCGGCTCCCGGTCGGTGTCGGCGACGGCCTGCAGGGCGGCGCGTGTCGTGGCCCGAGCGTCGGGGCCGGGATCCGGGGATTCTGCCCGCGCCGCACCCGAAATGACCTGGTTGCTCGAGCGCGGGGGGCCGATGTTGCCCAGCACCACGCACGCCGTGCGCAAAAGCGCGGTGCGCGACAGCCATCCCATTGCGGTGTCCGACAGCTCCCGCTTGAGCGCCCGGCCCGACAGGCCCAGCCAGCGCGTCAGCTCGGCAGCGGGCACGCGGCCGCTGCCGCGCAGGGCCGCGGGGATCCTGGCGCGCCGGGCGTGGCCTTTGACTGCCGTCGGCGCGTTCCACGGGCAGGCGAGCTGGCACTCGTCGCAGCCGTACAGGCGCGTCTGCAGCCGCGGGCGCAGGGCTTCGGGGATGGGCGCCCGGGTGGCGGTGCTCCAGTACGACAGGCAGCGGCGCGCATCCAGCCCCCGGCCGCGGCGCAGGGCGCCGGTGGGGCAGGCCCGCAGGCAGGCGTCGCAGGAGCCGCAGGGATCTGCGGCCAGGGGGGCGTCGGGGGGCAGGCCCAGGTCCGTGAGCAGCACGCCCAGGGCCGCCATGGAGCCGTGGCCCGGGATCAGGAGCTGGGTGTGGCGGCCGATGGTGCCCAGGCCGGCGCGCATCGCCAGGGAGCGCTCGAGCAGGGGCCGGGTGTCGCAGGCCGGCAGGAAGGCGGCCTCCCGAGCCCCCTCCCGGCGGGCTCGCTCTGCGAGCGCCTCCAGGATCTCGTGCACCACGCGGTGGTAGTCGCGACCCCGGAACTGCTGGGCCAGCCGCGCTGCGGGCGCAGATGCACCCGCGGTTGCCGGCGCGGTTGCCGGCGCGGGCGCGGGCGCGGGCGCGGGCGCGGGTCCGTAGGGCACCGCCACCACGAGGGCCGATCGGGCCCCGGGCAGCAGTCGGCGGGGGTCGGCGCGCTCCCCGGCGCTGCGCGCCAGGTACTCCATGTCGGCGTGCCAGCCGCGCTGGAGCCAGGCCCGCAGCCGCCCGGTCGCCGCGGGCAGCGGCGCGGCCGGCGCCACGCCGAAGCCCACGCAGCCGAGCCGCGCGGCCTCCGCGGCCAGGCGCTGCTTGAAATCCTCGCCGAACACGGTCATAGGTGTACCCTGGCCACGCCCGAGAAGCCATGGTGTCTCGTATCCACCGCGCCGCATCGCGCCCCGACTCGTCCACCGCCCCGGCGGCCCCCGTGGCCCCGGCGGCCCCGGGGGCCTCTGCGCCGGGAGGCGTGGCGTCGGGCGGCGCCGCGTCGCCCAGCGGCGCGTCGGGTGGCGGCGCGTCGGGTGGCGGTGCGTCGGGTGGCGGCGCGTCGGGTGGCGGTGCGTCGGGTGGCGGCGCGTCGGGCGGCGGCGCGTCGTCCAGCGCGTCGCCCAACGGTGGAGCGGACAGCGGAGCAGACGGTGTCCGAGAGGCCACCGACTGGCGGTGGCAGCTCCGCCACCGGCTGCGCCGGGTAAAGGACTTCGAGGGCCGGCTCGCCCTGGGCGAGACCGAGCGGCAGGCCTTCGCCCTACCGCCGGAGCGGCTCCCCGCGGTGGCGGTGACGCCCTACTACCTCGGGCTGATGGACCCCGAGGACCCCGCCTGCCCGGTGCGGCGGCAGGCCCTGCCCCACCCCGAGGACGCCGCCCGGGCGCCGGGGGAGACGCCGGATCCGCTGGGCGAGCGGGGGCGCAGCCCCAGCCCCGGGGTGATTCATCGCTACCCCGACCGCGTGGTGCTGCTCGCGGCGCGGGACTGCCCCGTGCGCTGCCGCCACTGCAACCGCCGGGCCCGGGATCCGGGGGAGTTTGTCTCCGCGGCGCGGGAGCGCGACGCGGCCCTGGCCTACCTCGAGCAGGCCCCGGGCGTGCGCGAGGTGATTCTCTCGGGGGGCGATCCCCTCGTGCTGGACGACGAGGCGCTGGACGGGTGGCTCGGCCGGCTGCGACGGCCCGCGCTCGAGCACGTGCAGACCCTGCGCGTGCACTCGCGGGCCCCGGTGACCTGCCCCATGCGGGTCACCGACGACCTGACCCGGGTGCTGCGGGCCCACGGGCCGCTTTACGTGGTGACCCACTTCAATCATCCGCGGGAGGTCACCCCCGCGGCGGCCGCGGCCTGCGCCCGGCTGGCCGACGCCGGGGTCCCGCTGGCCAACCAGTCGGTGCTGCTGCGCGGGATCAACTCCGACGCGGGCATCCTCGCGGCGCTGTCGCGGGCCCTGCTCCGGGTCCGGGTGCGGCCCTACTATCTGTTTCAGCTCGACCCGGTGCTCGGCGCCGAGCGGTTCAAGGTCGCGGTGTCCGCCGGCCTGGAGCTGGTGGCCGCCCTGCGGGGCCGGCTCTCGGGCCTCGGTATCCCCACCTACGCCCTGGACACCCCGGGCGGCCACGGCAAGGTGGCCCTGCTGCCCGAGGCCGTGGTGGCCCGCGCCCCCGGCCGGCTGCGGCTGCGCACTTGGACCGGCCAGGAGGTGGACTACCCCGATACCGGTGACGCCGACCTCCGCTGTCCCCCGTGGCCGTAGGGATTGCGGCTCTCTGCGCTGGCGCGAAGCCTGTGCGAGGATCCCGAAAACGTGCTGCTGTGGAGCGCGGTGAGCACCGCGGAGCTCGCGGTGAAGGTCGGCATCGGCACGCTCACGCTGCCCGCATCGGTGGACGCCTTCGTTCGCCGCCACGCGCGCAAGCTCGCCCTGCAGCCGCTGCCGCTCGAGGATGCCCACGCCGCCGCCCTGGAGCGGCTCCCGCTGCACCATCGGGATCCCTTCGACCGGCTGCTCGTCGCCCAGGCCCAGGTCGAAGAGGTCCCCCTGCTCAGCGCGGATCCGGTCTTGCGGCGTTACGACGTCGACGTGCGATGGGAGGGCTCCCCTCGATGACGTGCTTTCCCTGGTTCGCGCCCCGGAAGGCGGAAGGTGATCAACCCAGCTCGGCCGAGGGGCAGCAGGGCGCCAGGGGGCATTGCTCGCAGCGGGGGCGGCGGGCCTGGCAGAGCTTTCGGCCGTGCCAGATGAGGCGGTGGGAAAAATCGATCCACTCGCCTGGGGGCAAAAGGGCCATGAGATCCTGCTCGATGCGATCGGGCTGGGTCTCGGCGGTGAGGCCGAGGCGTCCCGAGACGCGCTTGACGTGGGTGTCCACCACCACGCCGGAGGCCTGGCCGAAGGCGGTGCCGAGCACCACGTTGGCGGTCTTGCGGGCCACGCCGGGCAGGGTAAGCAGTCGCTCCATGTCGTCGGGCACCTCGCCGCCGTAGGCGTCGGTGATCCGGCGGGCGGCCCCGAGCAGCGAGCGCGCCTTGTTGCGGTAAAAGCCGGTGGAGCGGATGAGTCCCTCGAGCGTCTCGGGGTCGGCGGCGGCCAGCGACGGCGGATCAGGGTAGCGCGCGAACAGGGCCGGGGTCACCTGGTTGACCCGCTCGTCGGTGCACTGGGCCGAAAGGATGGTGGCCACCAGGAGCTGGTAGGCGTTCTGGTGGTCCAGCGCGGTGGTGGGCTCGGGGTACAGTCGCCTGAGCGCGGTCTGGATCGCACGCACGCGCTCGTCGTCGGGGCGGGCCGGCGCAGGCTTTTTCTTGGCGGCGGTTTTTTTCTTGGCGGCGGTCTTTTTCTTGGCGGCGGTCTTTTTCTTGGCGGCGGTCTTTTTCTTGGCGGCGGTCT
>CAYFWA010000151.1:0-1427 GCA_964346625.1 uncultured Myxococcales bacterium | reverse complement strand
TTTTCGATGAAGCTTTTTTCGCGGTGGCCATGGTTTCCTCGACGATGGCGATGGCGACGAAGGCGGTGCGGTGCGCGGATCCTACCGGCCGGGGTCGGGGTCGGGCTGCAGGGAGCGCAGCAGGCCGAGCAGCTCGTGGATGATTCGACCGGTGAGACCCCAGATCACGCGGCCCTCGTAGCGGTACTCGTACAGGTCCCAGCTCTGGCCCAAAAACACCGTCTCGGAGACGTGGTGCTCGTTTTGCGGATCGAGCAGAAACGAAAGCGGCACCTCGAAGATCTCCTGCACCTCCCGGGGATCGGGGGTGTAGGCCGGGGGCGGGTGGACGACGCCCACCACCGGGGTCACTATGTACTGGCTGATGGAGGCGCTGTCGTCCATCTGGCCCAGCGGCGTCACGGTCTCGGGGCGGATGTTCACCTCCTCCTGGGCCTCGCGCAGCGCGGTGTCCACCAGGGTCCGGTCTTCGGTTTCGCGGGCGCCTCCCGGGAAGGCGATCTGGCCCGAGTGGGTGCCCCCGTCCTCGGTGCGCTGCATGAAGGTGACCCCGATGCCCTCGGGGCGCGGGACCAACGGGATCAGCACGGCGGCGGGGCGGAAGCCCTCGAGCTGCGCCTGGCGCCGCGCGCGGCCGTGCAAAGACTCGGCCAAACGCGTGAGCAGGGGCTCCTCGGCGATCACGGGGGGCCACGACCGCCCGGCCGGGGCGTCGCCGCGACGGCTCATCGGCGGTCCGGCTCGAAGCGCAGCAGCCCGAGCTCCCGCAGCCGCAGCAGCAGCCGCGCGGTCTCGAAGTGGCTCATGCCGCTGATGTCCAGCAGGTCCTCGAGGCTGAGGGTGCCGTCGATGCGGGTGAACAGGAACACGGCCCGGGGATCCAGCTCCTGGGAGTCCAGGCGCTCGGCGCCGGCCTGGGGCACGGGGATGGCGTCCAAGGGGCCGAGGCGCTCGATGAAGACCCCTTCCAGGGCCTGCTGGTTGTCGGCGATGAGCGTCTCGAGGCCGTCGAGCCCGAGCTGGGGGTAGCGCTCCGCGAGCTTCTCGGCCAGCGCCAGGCTCTTTTCGTGCTTGCCCGCCAGGAGCAGCCGCTGGGCGCTGGCCAGCCCGGCCTCCGGGTCGAGCAGGGCCTCCAGCTCGTCATCGGCCTGGGGCGGAAGACCGCTGGATTGCCGCTCCAAGGTGACCTGATCCTCGGGGTCCAACGGCGGGGACGGAGACGGGGGTGGGGTGCCCTCGCCATAGGGCAGGGGGCGGAAGCCGGAGGGGGGCTCGTCGGTGGCCTCCCGCGTCCGGGTGGGCAGGTCGTCGCTGAAGGATCCTTCGGTGGCCCCATGGTCCGGGGCTCCGTATTCCGGGGCTCCGTATTCCGGGGCTCCGTATTCCGGGGCTCGGGAGTCGGGTGATCCGTGGCCGCCGGAGGGCTC
>CAYFWA010000150.1:0-11255 GCA_964346625.1 uncultured Myxococcales bacterium | reverse complement strand
CTTGTCTTGCTTGTCTTGCTTGTCTTGCTTGTCTTGCTTGTCTTGCTTGTCTTGCGATTCCGTATGATTCGGCCAGCGCTGCTGGCGTTTTCTTTCTGCCCTGCCGAGCTCGTCGCGTTGACGAACGCCGGCCTCCGATGACGCCGACGCCGCTCCGATCAAGGCGCGCCGGTCACACCTTGAGCCGCTCCGCGCGGTAGGCGTTCAGGTACTGCTCGCACCAGGCGTCGTTGCCGGCGAGGGCCTCGGCGGCCAGGACGTTGGTCATCATCTTGTCGTCCAGCGGGTTGATGATGGCGCCGTCGAGACCATTGGCGATGGCCATCACCATGAAGGTCCGGTTGAGCAGCTTGCGCTGGGGCAGCCCGTAGGAGATGTTCGACAGCCCGCACATGGTGTGCACGCCCTCGTGACGGCTGCGGATCTCCCGCACGGCTTGCAAAAACGCCAACCCGAAGCTGTCGCTGGTGGAGATGGGCTGCACCAGGGGGTCCACGAAGATGTTGCCGATGGGCACGTCAGCGCCGGTGAGCCCCTTCACCAGATCGTCGGCGATGGCCACCCGCTGCTCGGTGGTCTCGGGCATGCCCTCGTCGCTCATGCACAGCGCCACCACCTTGTGCGGCGAGCCGGAGAGGAGGGGCAACAGCGCCTCGTAGCGCTCCTTCTCCAAAGAGATGGAGTTGATGAGCGCGGGGCCCTCGTGCACGGCCAGGGCGGCCTCGATGGCCTTGGGGTCGGGGCTGTCGATGGAGCACGGGGCCCCGGTGGCCTCCTGCACCAGACCCACGAGCCACGCCAACAGCTCGGGCTCCCGTCCCTCGAACACCCCGGCGTTGACGTCGATGTAGGTGGCGCCGGCGTCGTGCTGGGCCTTGGCGACGCGCTGAAGCTCGGCCTTGTCTTCGGCCTCGATGGCCTTTTTGATGGCTTTCCGGCTGGCGTTGATTAGCTCTCCGACGACGATCATATCTGCTCCTTATTACGCTGCAATCCGCAGTAATGTTGTGGGTTCTTCAATTTGGCTCTTCAATCCAGAAACGGCGCCTGGGTCACTTCCTCGCCGGCCCCGAACATCAGGAAATCGCCCTCGTCATAGGGACCACGGAGGATGCGCTCGAAGAAGTAGGCGTTGCCGCGAATCTCCACGTACTGCTTGCCGAGATAGGTGGCGTTCTTCTTCGCCTGCCGTCGAAGCGCGGCGGGCACCCCGGCCGGCGTTTGGATCAGGGCGATGTGGGTGTAGTGCTTGAGCTCCTCGTGCAGGGCCCAGATGGCGTCCTCGCGCCCCACGCGCGGGATGTAGTCGTCCTCCAGCATCCCGAGGGGGTCCTTGCGCGCCTCGATCCAGCCCTGGGTGAGGTAGTAGGTGCCGGGCCGCACCCGGAAGGCCTGCTCGTAGGCCGCGCCGGAGCCCATGAGCAGGGCCACACAATCGTGCACGCGGGGGATCACCAACCCCCCCGCGGGCGCCCGCAGGCCCACCACGCCGTTGGAGCACAGCCCGTAGCCGAACACCACCAGGACCCCGGAGGGAGCCTCTTGCAGCGCCTCCTGCAACGAATCCCGCAACTGCTCCGGGCTGCGGTGCAGGTTCTGCGGCAGGTACCGCACCGTGAGGTCCGGCTCGTCCCCCCGCAACACCTCGAGCTCGGGCTGGATGCTGCCGCAGGCGATGACGTGGCGTGGGCCGGGGGGCGCGCTCGCGCCCGCCGGAGCGGAGGAGGAGGTATGCTGTGACTCGCGAGATGTCATGAATCGACGAGCTACGCTCTCCTCAGGACTCGAGCGCGGGAAACTCCATGCTCGAGATGTAACGCTCCATGTACCCCGGATCCTGCTCGAGGGCGATGTGCTCCAGGTGCCGCAGCCGCCCTCCCAGGGAGTCCCGGAGCGTCACGTCGCGCAGCAGCTCCTCACTCCCGCGCAGGCTGGTGTTGCCCGCGTCCACCACGCGCTCGGCCATGCCGCGCGGGATCATGCCGATCTGCTCCATGCTCCGCGCGCTCACCGCGGAGCCGAAGCTGCCGCCGATGATCACCTGGTCGGGCAGCTCCGGGGACTCGCGCTTGTCCAGCACGGTCTCGATGGCGGTGCAGATGGCGCTCTTGGCGAGCTGGATCTGGCGCACATCCTGCTGGGTGAAGGCCACGCTGCCGGTCAAGCTGAAGGCATTGAGCCCATCGAGCTTCCGCAGCTCTTGCAGCACGAAGGGGGGGATCTCGCCGTTGGCGTCCTCCCGGGGCATCAGGCGCCCACTTTTGTTCAGGGCGTGGGTGCGACAGAGCGCCGCGGTGAGATCGATGAACCCGCTGCCGCAGATGCCCCGCGGGGACCCGTCCCCCACCACCTGGTAATCGAACCGGTCGTCGCGCGTCGCCACCGCGCGCACCGCCCCGGCCACCGCGCGCATGCCGTTGCGCAGCCCCATGCCCTCGAAGGCGGGCCCCGCCGCAGCCGAGGTGGCGTAGTGTCGATCTCCCTCCTTGAGCACGATCTCGCCGTTGGTGCCGATGTCCACGAAGATGGAGGACTCGGCCCGACCCTGATAGCGCTGGATGGCCACCAGCCCCGCCGTGACGTCCGAGCCCACGAAGGCGTGGACGACGGGCGGCAAGAAGACCTTGGCCACGGGGTTGACCTCCAGGCCGAAGGCGGACGCCGGATGGGTGGCGTTGCCCTGCACGTCCACTCGGAAGGGGAGCCGGCCGAGGGGCTCGGGATCCATCTCCATGGCGAGCTGGAGCATGGTGGGGTTGGCGCCGACCACCACGTCCAGGATCTCGTCGGGCTCGCTGCCGGAGCTGGCGCACAGCTTGACCACGAGCTCGTTGAGCCCCTTGCGGACGGCCTGGGCCAGATCGCCGAGCCCTTCACGCGTGGATCCGTGCTGGATCCGGCTGATCACATCGTGCCCATAGCGCACCTGGGGGTTGAGCGCCGAGGCGCTCCCCAGCCTCTCGCCGGTGTGCAGCGAGAGCAGCGAGGCCACCAGGGTGGTGGTGCCCAGGTCGATGGCGAGCCCCTTGGGCTCGTGACTCGGGGACCAGTGGGGCAGCAGCAGCCACTCGGTCTCGTCGGCGAAGGCCACGTAAAAGCCGCTCTCCTGGGCGCGCACCCGCACCGCCGGGTTGAGCTCCCCGGGGAAGGGATCCGTCGGGAAGGCGTCCTCGACGTCCCCCGGCAAGATGGGCGAGTGCACCCGAGACGCCTGCTGATCCCGGAGCTGGATGATGAGATCCTCCTGCGGGACGAGCTTGCAGGCCAGGCGCAGCCCCCGTCGCGCCTCCCGGTGGGAGATCCGGGGGTGCGGTGTCTCGACGACCCGCTCGGGCCGCTGCACCCAGACGCCGCACTTGCCGCAGATGCCCTCGCCGTTGCAGGGCGTGGACAGCGGGGTATCCAGACGGGCCAACCCGTCGTGGACGGTCTCCCCCTCGCGGAGCCGGATGCTCTCGCGGCCCGGCAGCACGGTCAAAAGCGGCAGCTCCTCCAGCGCGACGGCCCCCTCGGCGGCCGTGCCCTGCCAGGTGGGCAAGACGCGGGTCACCTCGCCGCTGTCGTCGGCGGCGAGCTCCGGCGTGCCCACCGCGTCGGCGCGGAAGCGCACCACCGCGCCGTCGGTCTCCACGCTGGTGGTGACCTGCGGGTCCACGGCGCCGTTGTCGGCGGCGGCGTCCAGCGCGGCCTCGGCGGCCACGTGGCTGGCGAACCCCTTGGCTTCGTCGAGCTCGTCGAAGCGCTCGGTCTTCCCGTTGGCCTGGACGCGGTAGTGCCGAACGTCCTCGGTGTCCCGGGTGTACAGCAGCGCCTCCTTGCGCACGGCCACCGAGCCGGCCACCGCGCCGGCGGCGTTGGCCACCGCGTGGTGCGAGGGCAGCACGAAGCGGGCCTGCAAAAGTCCCGCCACCCGCTCGAGCAGGTGCTCGGCGGGTGCCCCGATGCCCACGATGGGCAGCTCGCAGTGCAGGGTCGCGCCGAGGTAGGATGTGCGATGCCCGTGGGCCTGGGACATGAGCCACCGACCCCAGGGATCGTCGAGGCTCTCGGGCAGCTCCCGGGCCCCGCTGCAGTGCGCGAGAAACGCGATCAGGCGCTCCGCGATGGTGGTCACCAGGAGGTCGATGACGTGCTGGGCGAGGGTCTCGCGATCGCTTTCCAGCACCGACGCCGCGTAGCCGATGGCCTGCATGGCCGCGTCCTCGCTCCACCGGATCATCTCCCCGGTGACGTGGAGGATGTCCGTGGGCGTCGGCGCGGCGCGCTGGATCACCCCTTGTCGGAACAGCCGGTCGGCGCCGATCTGCACCTCATGGTGGATGCCCAGCCGATTCAAGATCTGGGTGACGGACAAGGGGTTGGGCCCGAGCAGGGCGAGGAGCTGCTTCTGTCGCCCGGTGAGCCACGGGATCGTGGCAGGATCGATCTCCTCGTGGGTGAACCAGTACTCCAGATCCGTGAGCTTGCGATGACGGGGCTGGATGGTGTGCAGACGCGCCAGCTCCTCACCCAGGCCGGGATTGCCGAAGGCGAGACGACACAGGGGCAACACGCGCTCGGGCCCCACCCGGATGGACTCGCCGCCGAAGTCGATCCGGCTGTCCCCGCCCAAGCTGAGGGTGGTTACCCGGGCCGCCTGCACGGCGGTGGCGAACATGCCGATCTCGGCGCCCTCGTCGGAGATGGCGAGCTGGGAGTCCTCCACCAGGGCGATGTCGGTGGTGGTACCGCCCATGTCGATGACCAGGGCGGCGGACTCCGAGGAGAAGAAGTGCCCCCCCACGGCGCTGGCGGCCGGCCCCGACACCACGGTCTCCACCGGCTTGCGCACGGCCTCCTCGTAGGGCACCAGGGAGCCGTCTCCCCGCACGATCATCAGCGGCGCGTCGATCCGAAGCCGCTCCAGGGAGTGACGAACCGCGGCGATGAACCCGGTCATCACCGCCACCAGCGAGGCGTTCAGGGCCGCAGTGGCGGCGCGCTTGACGGAGTCGAGGCGAGTGGAGAGCTGATGCCCCAGCACCACCGGGAGGTCGCACTCCGCGGCGATGGCCTCGCGGGCCCAGCGCTCGTGGGAAGGCTCCAGCGGGCTGAAGTAGCTGGAGACGGCGATGGCCTCCACGTCGTCCCGCACGAGCCGCACCCACCGGGTCAGCGCCTCCAGATCCAGGGGCGCGCGCTCCTCCCCGGCGCCGTTGTGGCCACCGTGGAAGTACTCGATCTCCGCGCCCGGCAGACGGTCTCCCAGCCTGAACTCGCTGATGAGCTCCGGGTCGTAGCCGATGAGCGCCAGCCCCACCGGCCTTCCCTTGCCCTCGGCGATGGAGTTGGTGGCCAGGGTGCTCGAAATCCCCACCAGGCGCACCCGGGAGGGCTCGGAGACGTCGAGCATCTCCAGCACCCGGGTGATCCCCCGGGATAGATCGTCGTGGGTGGTGTCGGCCTTCGCCGCGGCCAGCACCGTGCGCGTGGCGCTGTCGAGCAGCACGCCGTCGGTGTGAGTCCCCCCGGTGTCGATGCCGATGAAGTAGTCCTGCCCCTTCTTTTCGGCAGGAGCCGCTTCTTCCAGGGGAGACGACGTCAGGCCGTCCGGCGACAGATCGGGTGGTCGGGTCATGTTATCGGGTTTCGGGCTCCCCGCCCCGGAGGGGCACCCCGGGAGGGGGGCGCCCCGGGGCGGGGCCCTGGAGGTCGAAAACCTCCTCCTTGCAATTCAACGCTCAGGCGGGTTTCTTGGCGATGCGCGCCTCCGCCTCCTCGAGGATCTTGGCGATCTCCTTCTTGGCGCTCTCGGGGACCTTCGAGATGGGACCCTCGTAGTTGGCGATGATGTCCCGGGTCTTGGCCAGGATGCGGTCGTGCATGGTCTGCTGCCCGGCCGCGAACCAGCCCTCGAAGGAGCCCCGCTCCATCATGGTGGGGCGCCAGTGCTTGCGGAACCACTTCATGGTGTGATCCTGCTCGAGGTAGTGTCCGCCAGGGCCCACCGCGTCGATCACGTCCGTGGCCAGGGTCTCCTCGTCGATCTGGATCCCGCCCTGGATCACGCGGGCCATGCCGATCACCTCGTCGTCGAGCACCGTCTGGAACACGTCCCCGGTGATCCCGGACTCGGTGTAGCCGTTGTCGTGCACGAAGTTGGCCCCGCTCAGCATGGCCGCGTGCACCGACAGCGCCGCCTCCACGCCGGACTGCAGCTCCAGCCGCTTGGTGTCGGTGCAGCCGGACTGGGAGAACATGGGAAGATTCACGAACCGGGCCATCTCCGTGAGCCCGGCGCTCAGCAGGCTGAGCTCCGGCGCGCCATAGGAGTAGATGGAGCGCCGCATGTCCAGGATGGACTGCACGCCGCCGATGATGATGCAGGTGCCAGGGCTCATGAGCTGAGACGCGATGACCCCCACCAGGGCCTCGGACATGGCCACCACGATCTGCCCCGCGTGGGAGGCGGGCACGGTGCCGCCGCCGATGGCGCACGGCGTGTACACCTGGGGGATCCGGTGCTCGGCGCAGTACATGCACTTGTCCATGGCGTGGAAGTCGCTCACCAGCGGGGAGATGGGCTCCCCGTAGTGCACGAAGTTGGGCCGCTTCTTGAACTCCTCCTCGCTTCCCGCCATGGCGATGCCGATCCGGTGCTGATCCCGCACGCCTTCGCGGCCGAAGGCCCAGTTCATGATGATCTTGGTGGTGTTCTGGATCATGTCGGCGAACTCGTAGACGTCCGCCAGACCGTTGGTCACGTCGCTGATGGAGCCCAGGGACTGGACGTAGCCGATGTTGGGCAGGGCGTCGCACACCCGCGCCACCGTGGTGGCGTCCTTGCGCAGATAGGGGCGGCGCTCCCGGGTGTCGGGGTCCTTGAAGTTCGGCGGCGTGGGCCCGGGGCCGAAGTAGCTGTAGCCCTTCTCGATGTAGAGCTGATGCTCGCCGTCCCAGCTATACACCGTGGTGGTGGACGGGACCGTGGCGAGGGCGCCTTCCACCACCCCCACGGGGAACCGGACGCGGATGCCGTCCACCGAGCAGCCGTGCTTTTTGAACAGCTCGCGCGCGTCATCGTGGTGCACGTCGGCGCCGTCCCGGCTCAGGGTGGTGAGCACGGCGTTGTAGATCAGCTCCTTCTGGTCCTTCGAGAACACAGAGAACCGAGGCGTGAGCTGGACAGTGTTGTTCATTCGGGTCATGGGAATCTCTCCTATCTGTCGCTGCCGGGCGTCGTTTCCGGATACAGGGTGCCGGTGTACGCAACCGGGCTAGCGATGCCGTTCGTCGGCGGCCTCGGCGATCTTCTTCAGCTCCGCATGCACCTTCTCGTCGAGGGGCTCGGGCTCGTAGGTGTCCAGGATCCGATTGGTCTCCTCGATGGTGCGATCGAGCATGGTCTTCTCGCCCTCGGCCACCCAGGTCTCCCAGTCGGATCGATCCTGCAGCTTCGGCAGGAACCACTCGCGCCAGTGCTCGTAGGTGTGGTCGTGGGTGAGGAACTCGCCCGCCGGCCCCACCTCGTGGATCACGTCCAGGGCCAGGTGGTCCCAGTCGGTGTTGATCCCCTTGCCGAACTGGCGGACCATGCCGATGAGCTCTTGGTTGAGCACCAGGGCTTCGGCCGTGGCCAGGGTCCCGCAGTCCAGGTAGCCCACGTCATGCACCAGGTTGGCGCCCGACAGCAGGGCATACAGCAAGCTCGTGGTCATCTCCACGGCGGCCTGCTCGTCGAGCACCTTGGCGTCGGAGCAGCCGCCCGTGGAGAACATGGGCAGCCCGATCCACCTGGAGATGTCCGTGTTGGCCGCGGAGGCCAGCGAGAGCTCCGGGGCTCCATAGGAGAAGGAGGTCGTCGCCATGTCCATCACGGTGGTGACCCCGCCCATGATGAGGGGCATGCCGGGCTTCTTGAGGTAGGCCAGCACCACCGCGAACAGGGTCTCGGCCAGCGACTGCACCAGCATCCCCGCCAGGGTGGCGGGCGCCGTGGCGCCGGAGCTGGGGCACGGGGTGTACATGGCCGGGATGCCCTTTTCGGCCGAGAAAAGCAGCTTCTGAAGGGCGGTCCGATCGTTGTTGAGGGGGGAGATGGGCTCGATGTACGTCACGAACATCGGGTTGAGCTTGTACTCATTTTCGGTGCCGCCCCGAACCAGGCAGGCCATCCTCCACAGATCCTCGAGGCCCTCTCCATCCACCGACGTGAGCACATAGGGCTTGGTACACGTCTCGAGCATGGCGAGGAACTGGTGGCGGTCGTAGGTCGCCGGGTTGGGCGCGTCGCCCACGATGCCGTGGGACATGTGGAAGTCGAAGTTGTCCAGCGCATCCACCACGCGGGCGTTGTCCCGCACGTCGTTGTAGGTGGTCCGGCGGCGCTCGCCCGTCTCCCGGTCGTAGGTAAAGGGCAGGTCGGAGCCGGTGCCGTAGTAGACCTCGTCCTTCTGCAGCTTCACCGAGCGCTTGCCGTTGCGGCCCATGAGCGTGATCTTGCGGGGGTTCGACCCCAGCGCTCGTTCCACCAGCGAGGCGGGGATCCGGGCCAGGTTCGTGTCGGTGACCACGGCGTCGCTGTTTTTGAGCAACTCCACGGCCTCGTCCAGATGGACGCGCACGCCCGTGGTCTCCAGCGTGTCGAGGGCGGCGAAGTAGATCCGCTCGATCTGATCGTCGGACAGGACCCGAAAGCGCGGGGTCAACTGTACGGTCTGGTTCATCTTGGGAAATGGGTTCAACTTCATGGTTGCACTCTCATCTGGCTTGGCTGATGCCATGTCGAGCGAGGGCCGGGCGAAGCGATCTTCGTCCCTCCCCTGCTGATTGAGGCGGTTACGTCTCAAGGGATCGCGGGCTCGCGAGCGTCCGTCAAGCACGCCGGCGAGCCTCGCCGGCTCAACGCCCCCACGAAGTCCCGCCCGGGTCCCGCGAGAGCGATCCCACCACGTCCACCGGAAAGTGTACTAGGCCAAGAAGGCCTTGCCTCGATCCACGGCCATGGCGGCGTTGGCGCCGTAGGCGTCCGCGCCGATCTTCTCGGCGTACTCGGTGGTCACGGGCGCACCGCCGATCATGATCTTGACCTGGTCACGGATCCCGGCCTCCCCGATGGCCGTGATGACCTCTCCCATGCGAGGCATGGTGGTGGTCAGCAGCGCCGACATCCCCAGGATGTCGGGCTTGTGCTCCTTCACCGCGTCCACGAAGACCTCGTTGTCCAGATCCACGCCGAGGTTGATCACCTCGAAGCCGGCCCCTTCGAACATCATGGCCACCAGGTTCTTGCCGATGTCGTGCAGGTCGCCCTTGACCGTCCCGATGACCATCTTGCCCGCGCTGGGCGCGCCGGTCTCGGCGAGCAGGGGCCGGATGATCCCCAGGGCGCCCGACATGGCCTTGGCAGAGCGCAGGACCTCCGGGATGAACATCTCGCAGGCCTTGAAGCGCTGCCCGACCACCTCCATGCCGGGGAGCAAACCCTCGGTGAGGATGGCGGAGGCGTCGATCTTGTCGTCCACCAACTCCTGGGTGAGCGCGGTCACTCCGTCGATGTTCCCGGCGATGAGGTACTCGGCCATCTTTCCATATTTCTCAGACATCGGTTCGTTCTCCTATCTGTGCTTCCTGTGCTTCCTGTGCTTCGTCGATTGGCGATGGTTTTCGGTTTCAGTCGTGTTGGTTTTCGATGGGTCGCGCGGGGGCGCGTCGCCGAAAGCCACGGCACCCGTCGCTCCGCGCGGAGCGTACATGCGAGATCCCCTTCCGACGCTCACGTCCACCGAAGACTACGGCTACCAAGGCTACCAAGAAAAAGGCTTCGAGGCTCGTTTCCGGCCTCTTCCTACACATAGCAGCCCCTGGAGATCCGGCAACCGGATACGCCCGGAGGTCCACGCCGGACCGCCGCGCCCGACGCTCGGATCCCGATACGTCGCGCAGACGTACGTACCTGTCGGGGCTGTCGTTTCTCGAAGCTACCATGGGTTTGGTTTTTACCAGCCGGCGATGATTTCTGGCGGCTGGTATCGAGGAGCAGGCCAAGCAGGTCACGGATATCGAAGCCGCCTGCTGCCGTCACGGTGAAGGCTTTATAAGGGATCGAGCGCAAAATTTCCAGTCCATTTCCCGAATACATGAAAAAATAAACGTCAGCGCGAGCGTCGATTCGCCGCTTTTTGGACGGAGGGCATTGCCGAACCTCTCGCCGTACAACCGTACAACCGTACAACCGTACAACTCAAAGCCAAATCACGATGCTCTATAATTAAGCCAATATTATCGGCATGTTGGATATATAGCTGCGAATGCGATCCCTGACCCCCTGGGATCCCGACGACCCGAATTCACCCGAAACCAGGAAAAAGCGCGATCCTGTGGGGGGCCATCGGTGGACCCCATGGTATCGCTCGCGAATTGCCCGAAATCGCGGCGCGTTCCCGCGGCCGCCCCCCTCCCCTCCTCCACCGGTAGATCGTCCCCTTGGCCCTGGGGCCGAATCTTCGCCCATGGAGGTTGACTTCTGCAGCGTCTGGGCCCAAAGTCCGTTTCTCCACGCCGTCGTCAGGCAATCCCCCGAAGGCGGCGCGGATGTCACGAACGACCCAGGATACAGCGACATGCAGTGAATCCCCCCTGCCACGATCGCGGTGGGATGAAACAGGAGAAAGACCATGAACAAATCCGAGTTCGTCGACTCGATCCTCAAGGCGGAGGATGCCCCGGAGGGCATCTCCAAGAAAGACGCCCAGAAGCTGCTCGATCTCACCTTCGAGCAGCTTAGAGAGGCCGTCAAGGAGGAGGGGCGCTTCGCCGTTTCCGGCTTCGGGACGTTCTCCCGCAAGGATCGCCCCGCCCGCGACGGGCGCAACCCCCGTACCGGCGAGACGATCAAGATCCCCGCCTCCACCACCGTCTCTTTCAAGCCCTCCGCCGATCTCAAGCGGTTCATGTCCGAGAAATAACGCAGCGGGCATCCGAGTTACGAGCTCCTCCCGCACGCTTGCCCATCCCTCTCCCCTGCGCGTTCGATTGTAGCGGATGGCCCGACTGTGTCCTGCCACCCCGGGGCGGACACGGGGACGTACGAATACAGCCCCTCGCCCTGAAAAAACGGGCCATATCCGGATCTCTCGCCACGATAACGACCCGTTTTCTCGGGAGAAACGGGATTACGCGCCGAATCTAGCGTGATCCGGATCGTTTCGAAAACGAACGCTTTGCTGTACACGCAGCGCTGTCACGGCTCTGGCATGTTGACCACAGCAGCGGCG
>CAYFWA010000149.1:7406-11257 GCA_964346625.1 uncultured Myxococcales bacterium | reverse complement strand
CCGCTGCAGCGGGTCTGGGACCTGGAGCTCGGCATCCGTCTGCTGTCTTCGGGGCGGCTCGGCTTCGCCCTGGGGGTGCAGCTCGGCGAGCGGCGCGGCGACGCCACGCCGCGGCTCGTGATGCAGGGGGAGCCCTGGCCCGGGCTCACCCTGTTCGCCGACGCGGCCTGGTTGCGCCGTGACCTGGACGACACCGACGGTGTGTGGCGGCGCGACCACGACGTGCGGGTGACCGCCGGCGTGCGCGTGGACTTCGCGCGGGTGGGGCTCATGGCGGCCTTCGTGGGCGGCTACCACGACCGCCCCGGCGGGGCCGCCGCGGGGGGCTCGGCCTGGCTGCGGGTCTCCGGGGCGCACCACCGCTCGGTGACCGGCCGCCGGGGCCGCATCCTGCTGCTGGACGTGGACCGGATCCCGGACACGCGCGCTCACTTCCGCCTGCTGGCCCATCTGCACCGCGCCGCCCGCCGCCCCGGGGTCAAGGCGGTGGTGATCAAGCTGGGGGCCAGCCCCGGCTGGGCCGGGGCCGAGGAGCTGCGTCGGGCCATCGCCCGGCTGCGCCGGGCGGGCAAGCCGGTCTACGCCTACCTGTACAGCGCCACCGGCGCGGGCTACTACGCCGCCTCCGCCGCCACGCGCGTCCTGCTGTTTCCCGGCGGGGGCCTGCGCTTCGCTGGCTTGAGCTCCACCCGGTACTACCTCAAGGGGCTGCTCGACAAGGTCGGGGTGAAGGCCCAGATCGTCAGGCACGCCGAGTACAAGACCGCCCCGGAGCTGTTCACCCGGCAGGGGCCCTCCAAGCAGGCCGCCGAGGTGCGCGATCACCTGCTCGACGAGTTCGCCGCCCGGCTGTATCGGGCCCTGGCGGCGCGTCCCGACATAAAGAACGCCGCGCGGGCCAAGGCCGTGCTCGCCCAGGGCCCCTTCACCGCGGCGGAGGCCAAAAAGCTCGGCCTGGTGGATGCGCTCGTGTGGCCGGACAAGGCCCCGGAGGTGATCCACAAGGCCCTGGGGCGACGGTTGCCGCTGGAGCGCCCGGCCGGCGGTCCGTGGCATCGGGCGCGCTGGGCCGAGCGGCCCTACGTGGCCGTGGTGGCGGTGGAGGGCGACATCGTGGAGGGCCGCTCGCAGACCCTCCCCCTCATCAACCGGCGCACCGTGGGCGCCCGGAGCCTGGTGAAGCTGCTGGGGCGCTTGGCCCAGGACCCGCAGGCCCGGGCCGTGGTGCTGCGGGTGGAAAGCGGCGGGGGTTCGGCCCTGGGCTCCGAGATCATCTGCCGCACGGTGGCCAAGCTCGCCGAGATCAAGCCCGTGGTGGCGTCGCTCGGGGACGTGGCGGCCTCGGGCGGCTACTTCGTGGCCGCACCGGCCAAGCTGATCTTCGCCGATCCCAGCACCATCACCGGCTCCATCGGCATCTTCGCGGGCAAGGCCGACCTGTCGGGGCTGCTCACCCGGCTGGGGGTGACCGTCGACCTGAAGCGCCGCGGCCCCCGGGCCGACGTGGATAGCTGGTTTCGGCCCTACACCGAGGCCGAGCAGCAGGCGCTCGAAAAGAAGCTGCGCTACTACTACCACCGCTTCCTCGACGCCGTGGCCCGCGGCCGCAAGCACGCGGGGCTGTCCACCCGCAAGCAGGTCCACCAGGTGGCCCGCGGCCGGATTTGGAGCGGCAAGCAGGCCCAGGCGCGCAAGCTCGTGGATCGCCTCGGCGGCCTGTACGACGCGGTGCAGGCCGCGCGCAAGCTCGCCGGCCTCACCGCGGGCGACGGCCACGCCGTGCGGGTGCTGCCCCGCCGCCGCCCGGGCCTGCTGGCCCGCGCCGCCCGCCTGCTGCTGCCCGATCCCGAGGCGAAGGGAGCCGGTCACGACAAAAGATCGCTTTTGCGCCGCCTGCTGCGCCCCCTTTCGGCCCTGCCCCCTTCGTTTTACCTGTCCGATCCCTCCACCCCCCTCGCCCGTCTCCCCTTCGCGTTGGAGATCCGGTAGCGACTGAACCTGGTTGCCCCAGCCAACGCGCCGGGGCCGAGCCCTTGCCCCAACCAGGGGCCCGGTGCGGGTGCGGGTCTCGTCGACCCGCGCGTGAAAGTGGCCTCGACGCTCACCGGCGTCCCAGCATGCGCCGTACGGCCGCGACGTCGGCGCGGCCGAGCTCGCCGGTGACCCCCAGCAGGGCGAGGTAGAGCGCCGCCACCAGCAGGCCCACGCCCAGCACAGCGGGCACCGAGCGGCCCGCGAGCAGGTGGCCGGCCGCGGTGGCCCCGGCGGCCGCCGCGCCCACGCGGCCCAGGGTGGCCACCGAGGGGCTGGCGCCGAAGGTGCGGCGCACCGTGAGCATCGCGGCGCCGGCGCCGGCGAGCAACACGGCGGCGCTGGCCAGGGCCGTGTACCTCAGCGCCGCGGTGGAATCGGCGGCCCCGCGCAGCACCGCGGCTACCGTCGCGGCCTGGACGATCCAGGTGCCGAAGGTGAGCCACAGGACGCGGCCCGTGTGGCCGGCGGCGTTGAGCATGGCGCAAGACAGCGTGATCAAGCTCAGGCCGATGACCCCCCAGGCCTGCCAGCGCAGGGCCACCCCGCCGGCGCGGTAGGCCTCGGGGTAGACGAGGTCGATGACGTTGGCGGGCTGGGAGGCGAGCAGCGCCGCGAGGCCGGCGCCGAAGATGAGGGCGAAGCGCAGGGCCCCGCGGGCCGTGGTCCCGAGCGCCTCCCGCTGCCCGGCGGCGGCGGCGTCGGCGATGCGGGGGAACACCACCATGGACAGCGCGATGAGCGCCTGGTAGGGAACCAGGGCGAACACCTGGGCCGTGCCGTAGTGGCCCGCGAGCACGGACGCCCGGTCGGCGGCCGCCGCCGCGCTGGCGCCCGCCGCGCCGGCGCCCGCCGCGCCGGCGCCCGCGGACGCCAGGTGTCCCCCCAGCGCCTTGACCAGCAGCGCGTCGGTGCGCATCAGCACGTTGATGCCGAGCTGGTGCAGCGCCACGGGCAGGGCGAAGACCAAAAGCGGTCGCCAGCCGATGCTGCTTCGCGGGGCGGCCGCGGCCCCCCGGCCGGCCTGGCGGCGCAGCGGCAGGGCCACCACCAGCAGCGCCACGGCGCAGATGGTCAGGGCGCCGGCGCTGTAGCCCAGGTGGGCGCCGCGGGCAGCGGCCAGGCGGCCGGCCACCAGGGCGCCGGTGATCATCAGCCCCAGGCGCAAGGTGGCGTAGGAGGCGTCGAAGACTGCCTGGTAGCCGAAGCGCTGCCGGCCGTTGAGCGAGCCCACGCAGGCGGCGTACAGCGCGTAGCCGAGGGCGATGAGCGCAGCAGCCCGGTACAGCGGCGCGAGGCTCGGGTCGGCGTGGGCGGCCGCGATCCAGGGCGCGCCCGCAAGCAGCGCCGCGCTGCACAGGGCGCCGAGTAGCGCGAAGAGCCCGAGCCCGCCGCGCAGGGCCGGCCAGGCCTGCTGGGGCGCGGTGGCGGTGAAGCGCGAGACCCCCTGCAGGGCGCCGGCCACCATCACGTTGTTGAGGATGGACACCAAAAACAGCACGGACAGAAAGCGCCCCCAGTCCACCTCGCTCATCAGCCGCGGCAGCACGAAGTAGATGGCCCAGCCCGCCAGCATGAAGTGCAGCTTGGCGGCGGTGAGCCAGACGAAGCCGCGGCCGGCGCGGGTCAGCGCGGCGTCGGGCGAGGGTTCGGACATGCCCCCCGGAGTACCCGCGGGGAGTACAGGGGTCAAGCGCCAGGGTCAGGCGATCGGCTCGGGGAGCGGACGCGAGAGCCTCCAGCGGAAAGATCGAGCGCGGTGGCCGTTTGTCGAGTGGGTGGTGTCGCAGAGCGGGAGACGCCGCAGAGCGGGAGACGCC
>CAYFWA010000149.1:0-7306 GCA_964346625.1 uncultured Myxococcales bacterium | reverse complement strand
AGCGGGAGACGCCGCAGAGCGGGAGACGCCACAGAGCGGGAGACGCCACAGAGCGCGGCTTTGCGGGCCTCGGGCCGTGGCCCGCCCGAGCGCCGGTCACAGGCTCTCGATGACCCGCTTCATCTTGCCGAAGACCTCCTCGGCGATGGGCTTCACGTCGTCACGGTCCACCAGCTTGAACATCTCGCGGGGATCCAGGGCCGACACCACGCTGCCGCCGCCCTCCCGCTCGCTCACCACCACGTTGCAGGGCAGGAGCAACCCGATGAGGGGCTCGGCGCTCAGGGCCTTGTGGGCCAGCGGCGGGTTGCACGCGCCCAGGATGACGTAGCGCGGGTGGTCCACGTCGAGCTTCTTTTTCAGCGTGGCCTTCACGTCGATCTCGGTGAGCACGCCGAACCCCTCTTCCTTGAGGGCCGCCGTGACCTGCTCCACCGCCTTATCGTAGTCCCTGTCCGGAAGCTCGCGGGTGATTCCATAGTTCGACATGACATTCTCCTTGATTTTTGGTAAGCTTTTTCCGTTTTTGTACTTTCCAAGATGGGCCCGCCTCCTCGGCAGTCAACCACGGCGGGCTCGTTGGAAAAAGCTCACGGGCGCGAAGACGTAGGGGCGGCCGATGCCGCCGCCTCTGCTGCGCGCCCCGGGAGCTCGGCGAGGACCGGCTCCAGCGCGGTGAGCGTGCGGCTCAGGGCCCGCCGGGCCCGCTCCTTGGCCTCGTCGAAGGCCACGCGGGGGGCGTCCAACAGCTCCCCCGTCCCGCCGCCGAACAGGCCGGGACCGGCCAGATGGGCGAAGTCGTCCACGGGCTCGATGCCGGTGAGGGCGGACCAGGCCAGCGTCCAGGTGCGCACCGAGTGCGTCGGTTGATAGCCGCCGCCGCCCAGCGCCAGCACGGGCAGCCCGCGCGTGGCGATGCCCGCCATGCAGTGGCGGTGGCCCCGGTTGGTCATGCGCAGGTCGGTGAGGGGGTCGTCGTGCAGGATGTCGGCGCCGATCTGCAGGATCACAAGATCCGGCCCGAAGGCGTCCAGGGCGCGGGGCACCACGGCGTCGAAGGCTGCCGCCAGAATCTCGTCGTCCGATCCCGGCGCCAGGGGGACGTTGAGGGTGAACCCGGCGCCCGGCCCGCCGCCCTGCTCGGCGGGGGCGCCGGTTCCCGGGTAGAGGGTCTCGCCGTTTTGGTGGATGCTGACCTTGAGCACCCGGGGGTCGCGCCAGAAGGCCTCCTGGGTGGCGTTGCCGTGGTGGGCGTCGATGTCCACCACGGCGACCCGCTGGCCCGCGTCGGCCGCCCGCCGCGCCGCGATCACCAGGTCGTTTTGGTAGCAGAACCCCTCGGCCCGCTCGGCGAAGGCGTGGTGAAAGCCCCCTACCGGGTTGAAGGCGACCCGCAGCTTCCCGTCGAGCAGGTGCCGCAGGCCGGTGAGGGTGGCGCCGGTGGAGCGCCGCACGTACTCCCACAGCTCGGGAAACAGGGGGTTGTCGGGGTAGCCGAGCCCCACCTCCAGCATCTCCAGGGTGGGGGGTCCCTGCTCCGCCTGCGCCGCGCCCTCCTGCAGCAGGCGCACATAGCGCGGCGTGTGATGGACGAGCAGATCCTCCTCGGTGGCCAACGCGGGACGGAGCTCTTGCACGCGGTCCGGGCTCAGCAGCCCGTAGCGGCCGCAGAGCTCGTAAAACAGCCGGGCGCGGTCGGGGCGAAAGGGGTGCCCCTCGGAAAAGCGCAGGCTCGCGAGCCGGCGGTCGTACACCAGCCCCGCCCGTGGGGGAGCATCGGCCATGGCTCAACCCTCCCCCACCCCCGGCGAGAAACCGGAGGCGACGCGATGCGGCTCGACGGGGTCCATGTCAGTGGATCTAGCACAAGGGGCATGCTCGAAACCACCGCAGGGACCGAATGTTGGAATGGCTGGTGGTAACTTCTCAATAAGTCCGGGCAACCCGATATCATTTTTCTCGCAAGTGATTGAAACTGATCGGTTCTGGTTTTTCGGGCGTTACATCTGCCCGGGGTTATTGAGAAGCTACGGCTGGTGGGCGAAGCGGTACGAGGGGCCGGGTCGGCGGCGCGACGAGAAGGCGGGACGTGGAGATCCCAGGGCCGGGCCCGGCTACCGGATGCGCTCCTCGGTGGGGTCGAACTCGAGCACGTCCCCGGCGCCCGCCCCCAGGCGGATGCCGCCCGGGGTGGAGATGGTGCCGGCCAGGTGGACGGTATAGGCGCCGCTCGGCGCCAGGGGCTGCAGAGGTAGCAGACGCAGCCGGTTCTCCGTTTCGTTGTAGCGTAGGTCCACGTCGACCTCCTCGTCGCCCAGGGTGACGCGCACCGCCTCGAGGGTGAGCAGCGCGGGGTCCACGGGCTCGGAGAAATACACGAGGATCTCATCCGGTTCCGACTGACGGAAGGCCCGGGCGACGGTCAGGCTGCGGCGTGTGGTGAAGGGCACCGACAGCAGCCCCGAGGTCTCCCAGACGCTCTCGGAGCCCGGATCGTAGCGCAGGCCCACGAAGGTCTCGCCGTCCTCACTGGTGATCCGCGCCAGGTCCAGCTCCAGGGCGTAGTCGGTCTGGGGGGCCAGCGCAGCGCTGGGCGTCACCCGGACCCCGTACCGCCCCTCGGTGAGCTCCAGGGAGGCCTCCACCAGCACGTCGTCGGCCAGCCGACGCAGCCGCACCGTATCACTGGTGACGGTGTCGCCGTCCACCGGCTGCTCGAAGCGCACCTCGAGCGGCTCGTCCACCTTCACCGACGAGGCGCCGATGCCCGGCTCCACCGTCTCGATCACCGGCGGCGGCGACGAGGTGGCCACCGAGAAGATCCCGGCGGAGGCGAGCAGGATCAGCCCGATCCCGGTCCGGATCTGCTCACGGAAAGAGCTCGGCTTGGCGGGGTGCGTGGGGTCTGGGCGGTGGTGCATGGCAGTCTCCTCGTGGCGCTCGCACCCCGCAGTAGAGCAACGGCAGTGCCAACCCGCTGAATATTGCGTATTGTATTGAAAACATTGATCAAAAATGCAGTGGCGCCGATGGCGCCCCACCCGGCGGATCCGAGGCGGGGCGATGGGGCATGACAGCGATGTCGCAGTTCGTGGCTTCTGATGGGCCCTGCCGCGCGGGCGCCCCATAAACTCACTCTTTGGGCGGTGCGGGCGGGACGGCCGGATCGCCACCGGAGATCGTCTCGGGTACTTTCTCGCCAAATGTCGGAGGGATGGGGTGCGCCTGCGACAGGGGGGCGCGCACGCGCAGGCCCAGGCCCACGTAGTGGGCGTGGCCATGGTAGCGCGCCAGGGTGGCACGTTCCGAGGTGGAGGTCTGCCCCAGGAAGGTGACGTAGTCGTAAAACACGTCGGCGGCGAAGTGGCGGCCGATGCGCGCCCCCACGCCGAGGGTGACCCCCACGCGGTCCGAGTCGGGCGACGAGGGGTAGAGGTTGCGGGCGGGGATGGGGCTCTGATCGAAGTACAGGCCCAGGCGCAGCGTGAGCCAGCGCAGCGGGTCGTACTCGGCGCCGCCGCGCACCGACACGGCGGTGGACCACTCGTTGATCACCACCGAGTCGTCGGTCTGCTCCTCGGCGAAGTCCACCTCGAGGCGGTCGTAGACCGACCAGAGGGTCACCGCCACGTCGAGCAGGGCCCGCACCGGTCCGATCCGGGCCAGGGCGCCCACCGCGAGGCGGTCCGGCAGGGTGAGCTCCGAGGCCGCGTCCTGGTCCGGAGCGCGGTGAGCGAAGCTGTCGGGCACGGTGAAGTCGGCGTCGCCCGACAGCGACAGCTTGGTGCGCGACTTGTAGGTCACGCCGAGATCCAGCCACCGGGTCACCCGCCACAGCACGGCGGCGTGGCCGCCCACCCCCACCCCGGTGAGCAGCAGGCGGACGTCGCCTTCGAAGTCCACGAAGTCCACCGCCCGGTAGGTCTCCACCCGCCCGAGATCCACGTGGATCCCGGCGGCGAGCGACACCGGGCCGAACCGGTAGGCGAAAAAGGGCGCGATCCGGAAAAACTGGGGCTGGGAGCGGATGGACTCGAAGCGGCCCGTCCAGTCCGCGGGCCAGCGGATGCCCGAGGCGAAAGGTACGTTCACCGACAGCCCTGCCGCCCAGTGGGCGTAGGCGAAGCTGGCGTACAGGTAGGCGGGGGTGGACATCTCGGGCTCGGTGTCCGCCGTCCAGTCGGCGGTGGTCCCCTCGGCGGTGATGCTGGGGAAAGCCAGGGCCGCGCCGAGCTCCAGACGCAAGCCGCGGCCGTCGGTGAGCCCCGCCGGGTTGTGCCAGGCCGCCTCGGCCTCGCTCGAGCGGGCCGCCCCGGCCGAGCCCGTGCCGGCGGCGGCCGCGCCCTGCTGAGGCACCTCGAAGCCGCCGGCGCGCGCGGGCGGCGGCGTCCCTCCGGCTCCCGGGAGCATGCCGAGGGCGAGGCCCACGACGGCGACGGCCGCGCGCGATCCGAGGCCACGGCTCATGGCGTGAGATCCCCCGCGATGAAGTCGGCGGCGTCCACCACCCCGGAGAAGTAGGCGGGCTCACCCGGGATGGTCAAAAAGGCGTGCTCGCCAGGGTACTCGAGCAGCGGTGCGCCGCTCACCTCCTGGAGCTTGTAGGTCGACCAGTTGGGGATGATGAAGTCGAGCTGCGCTAGCTGGATCAGCACCGCCTGGTCCGACGAGCCCTGGACGAGGTGGGCCACGCCCTGGGGGTCCACCGAGTCCATGATCCAGCGCGCCACGTTGAGAAACAGCTCCGCGTCGTAGCCGGCGCGGTTGACCTCCTCGCGCTGGAAAAAGGCGTCCACCTGGGGGCCGAAGTAGGTGGACGTGTCGAACATGTCCACCACGTCGCAGCCCGGCACGTTCCACACGGCGCGCTCCACCTCCGGAGACACCGCCGTGAACACGCTGCCCAGGATGCCGCCCAGGGACTGCCCGATGTAGTAGAACCGCTGTCGGTCGAAGCGGTAGCCCACCGCCTGCTCCCAGTCGCCCTGCTGCAGCGAGCGCAGCAGGCTGCGCAGGTCGATGAGCCCCTGCAGGAAGTGATCCCGGGTGTGGGCCAAGGCTTCCATCTCCAGAAACGCCGAGCCCGAGGCCATGGGGAAATTGAGCACCGGCCACTGGCGCAGCTCGTTGCCCTGCCCCCCGGCGTCCACGCAGCGGCCGTCCTCGGCGCAGGTGGTGCCCGCGCGACAAGGGTCCAAATCCACCAGCTCCCCGGTGAGGGGGTGGGGCACGGACATGGGCCCACCCCGCTTACAGGCGGTGCGGGTGCCGTGGTAGGGCAGGTCGATGGCGATGACGGCGAAGCCCCGCCGGGCCAGGTAGTCTCCCTGGGACAGGACGAAGCGTCGCTCGGTCATCAGCCCGTGGCCGAAGATCACCACCGGCAGCGGCGTCTGGGGATCAGCGCCCTCGGGGATGATCAGCGTGAAGGCCACGTCCGCTACCCGGAATTCGCCGTCCTCGCGGAAGCCCCGGGTCACCGGGTCGAGGTAGACCGGCGAGCGGAGGGTGCCGTTCCAAATCTCCTCCACATCCAGCAGCGAGGCGATGCCGATGGCGAAGTCCAGCAGGGCCTCGCCGGGGGTCATGACCGCGGTATCTTCCGGGTCCGGATCGATCCCTTCGCGTTCGGCCGCGTCCAGGGTCTCGGCCAGGGGCTCGATCACGCTCTGGGTGCGAAAGCTCCAGCCGGTGACGATCCGCTCGCGTCCCAGGAGATCCAGCAGGGGCGCCACCTTGACGCGGGTGCGCTCGATGCGCTCGGCGGTCTCGTGGTCCACCGAGCCCACCTGGCTCTCGCCGTCGGCGAACACCGGCGCCTCGCTCAGCAGCAACATCCCCGCGGGCATGGGCGCCAGGGGGCTGCCGTCCGGGCTCTGCATGCCGTCGTAGACGAGCACCGCGTAGTCGGTCTGCTCTCGCAGAGGCTCCACCTGGGGGTCGATCACCACGTGCTTGCCGTCGGGCAGCAGCCAGGCCTCCACCGGGAGCTGGACGGGGGGATCCGAGAGCTGGTACAGGCGCACCTCGTAGAAGGACACCGACGCCGGGTCCAGGGCTTGGGTCGCCTCGAACAGCAGATTCGACGACAGGCCGAAGCCGTCGAGCCCGCTCACCTGCTGCTTGGCCTCGCGGCGCAGCTCCGAGTCGTTCTCGGAGATGGGCAATTCCACGCGGTCGGTGAGGGGATCGATGAGCAGATCGATGGGCAGCGGCATGCGCTGGGACGCCTCGTCCATGGCCAGCTCGGGCCTCCCGGTGGTGGTGAAGTGCGTGAGGGCCACGATCTCCGAGCGCGCGTAGCCCACCGACGCGAAGAAGTCGAAGTAGGGAGCGAGCTTCTGGCGCACCTCCTCGAGGTCCCGCCCTTTCTGGAGCTTCTCCTCGCGGGTGTCGCCGGGGAAAGCGGTCCAGTGGGCCGGATCATCCAGCGGTTGATCCAGGCGCACGAAGTAAAAGCTCGGATCGGCCACCACCGGCTGGTTGAGCCGCCCCCGCAGGCCGTCCTCGCCCCCGCGCACCATCACCACGTACCGTGTGCCCGGCCGCCAGCCGGTGTCGGGCGGCGTGAGGGTGAGGCGGGTGCCGGCCTGGTGCAGCGTCCGGGTCACTCCCCCCACGCGTTCGGGCAGCGCCGAGGCGTCGCGGCTCCAGCGCCAGACCTGCACGGTCTGCTCATCCAGGGTGTCCTCGGACACGGAGCCGGAAAACTCCACCGTCGCCTCGAAGGTGGTGGGCCAGCCGTCGAGCCGGTTGAGCCGCTGGTGCAGCTCCACCTCGGCGGCGGTGAGCGACGCGTCGTCGGTGGGCAGCGCCAGGCGCCCCTCGTCCTCGTCGCGCACCAGGTCGTTGGGCAGCGGGATCTCCCCGGCGCCGAGATCATAGATCGGACGGATCACCTCGGGCGCCGGCTCGAGCTCCAGCGAGCAACCACCGATCTCCATCGCCAGCAAGATCATCGATCCGAGAACGGCCCCCCCGGCTCGGCGTCTTGCGGCGTCCCCCGCACGGTCTCCGCACCGCCCCCGGGTCGCACACCAAAATGCCCTGCGACTCGTCGACCCGCCGCGCTCAGTCATTGTCCTTTCCTTTCCCACCCGCTCGGCGTTTCGGGGCCGCTTCGAAGGGGTGCGGCGCGCGGCCGGTGTGTGGCGGGGTGCGCCGGGTGGGGTGACCGCGGCCCTGACCCGAATCGTATCGTGAACTCGGGGGGCGGCACAACCGGGGTCTCGCGTGAGCCATTTGCGCTGTGGCCTGCGCCCGCGTCCCCCCACCCATGCCGATGGCGATGATTGCCCGTGAGATC
>CAYFWA010000148.1:0-11317 GCA_964346625.1 uncultured Myxococcales bacterium | reverse complement strand
GGCCAGAGCCGCGCCAGCAGTCAACATGTCATCAGCGCGGAACAAATCCCGTTGAAAAATTCGGACAGAGCCCCTTCTCCCACTACGTGAGCCGGTTCGAGCTGGACAAGTATCGGCCCAGCGCCTGAGCGCGGTTACGTTCACCGTGTCTATCCTACGCATCGTCGTAATCCAGGGGAAGGCGCCCGCCGGGTTCTTGGCGGGGTTCCCCCCTGGGATCCGCGGGGTTGTGGCAATTGGACGGTTTTGGTCCGACTCTTGCTGTGCTCTGCGGGAAACCCAGGAGCACGGACATGTGCGACGCGAACCAGTCGAAGCATCGAATACACGAGGACGGGCCCCGCTCCCGGCGCCGGAAGATCTGGGAGATCGACGGCACCTACCACTGCTCCATCGTCGGCACCTGCCTGAGCATGGGCGACCTGAAGGCCATCTTCCGCAAGTGCAACTTCGAAGCGCCCCCCGGCGCCCAGGAGTACCAGATTCATGGTGCCATGGTGGGGCTCTGCGAGACGCGTTGCCTCGTGACTCGACAGCTGCACAAGCGGCTGGATCGCAAGCACCGCGGGGCCATCCGGCGTTTTACCAAGGCCAAGATGCCGGACGAAGTGCTCGCGCTGTGGAAGCTCGCGGTGGAGGAGGGAGACATTCCCGGGCCCTACTGGGCCCTGCAGTCCCACCCGGCCACCACCGAGGCGGTCCGCGGCCTCGCCTTCGGCGAGGTGCACATGCTTTCGCACCTGGTGGGCGCAGCCAACCGGGCGGACATCCGCGCGCTGCGCCAGCTGCAGCAGCAGTGCGAAGACATGGCCGCCGAGATCGCGAGCACCAAGGCCGACGCGGGGCGGCGGCTCCGCCGGCGCGACGACCGAATCCGTACGTTGGAGGCGGCCGTGTCTGCCAGCACCGAGACGACGCGCCGTCTGGAAGAGGCGCAGCACACCATCGCCGAGCTCACCCGGGGAGCCGAGGGGAGCTCGCTGCGCGCCGAGAACGAGACCCTGACCCGCAGGGTGGACAACCTGGATCGGCACTGCGACATCGCTCGGGAGCGGCACGCCGAGGCCCTCGCCCGGGCTCGACAGGCGGAGTACCGCGTACGGACGATCGAGGCGCAGCTCGCTGAGAGCCGCGCCGAGCTGGCGGCCCTCGAGAGCGACCTCAGCCAGTTGATCACGGCGCGGGGAGATTGCGCATGCCCCGAGAGCCGCGATTGCCCGAAGGCCAAGCTCTGTGGGCGGTCAGTGCTGTACGTGGGCGGGCGCTCTCAACTGGTGCAACATTACCGGGCCCTGGTGCAGCGGCACGGGGGGGACTTCCTCCACCATGACGGGGGAGTCGAAGACGGCCGTTCTCGGCTACCAGAGGTCCTTTGCCGGGCCGATCTCGTGTTGTGCCCGCTGGATTGTGTCTCCCACGACGCCTACAACCGCCTCAAACAGCACTGCAAGCGGCTGGACAAACCATGCGTCTTCATGCGCAGCTCGGGCCTGTCCTCGCTGGTGAGGGAGATCCAGCAACTGGCCGATTGATCCACTCGGAATCCTGCGCCGTGGTCGGCGCGTCCCGGATGCTTCTTCTGGACGGCCGTGCGGTCACTCGGCCTTCTCGTCTCCCCGGGAGATCCGACCACGGCGCTTGATTTTTTTGGCGATCGCCCCCGGTCCTCCTTAGAAAACAAGCGCCGAACGTCCTGAAAACGGTTCCGGTCGCGTGGCCAGAGCGCTCGGAGCGTGGGGTGGATGATGAATTCATGCGACGCCTAAGGCAGCTGATCATAATTAGTTTGCCAAGTTGGCGCGCGAGGCGCGCGGCTGGCAAGGCGCGACGATGGCGCGTACTGGGCGTACGCAACCGATGAGCAACGCAGCCAGCCGCGATGGATCGGCGCCCTGAACTGGACATCTTATTCGTGAGCGGGGCCTAAGTGATCGGGCATGGGCCCAGACCTAGCTCCAGCCATCCGCGTTACCGATGTGGTAATGCGATTACGGTCCGAATTACCGATTTCGGCCGACCTGACGTGACGCAGTTTCCCTGGCGGTAACGAATTGTGGTTTTCCCCGGGGAGCTAGCCGGCGAGAAGCCCTTCCACCAATAGCGGACAACTGCACTATGAGGCTGTGATTTGGCCGTTTGTGGGCCTACAGGCGCTTCTGGCCTACGCGAATCGTACCTCTGCAAGCTGTTGGCACGCACGTTGCGTTCGCGAATTCGTGAAGCGATACCGACCGTCGCGTGGGCGACGGCGAATCACCGCAGGACCGGGTGAACACAGGGGTGCCGTACATCCGAGCACAGGGCACCGCTCCATCCATGGGAGATCCGATGTTGAAGCTCGTGAACACAGTTTTCATGACCCTGGCCGCGCTCCTCGTGGGCGCCACCGGCCTTCAGGCCCAACCGGCGGCCCCCACCGCCATCCTGCCCCCGAAGCGCGCCACCCCGAAGCCCATGGCCAAGCCAGCGGCGGCCAACCCGGCCCAGGTGAAGGCGCTGCAGGAGAAGGTGACGCGGCTTCAAGCCGCCGTGGACAAGCTCGTGGCGGCGCAGAACAAGAAGCCAGCGAAAAAGAAACAGCCGCCCAAGGATGCCACGAGACCCGCAGAGGCGCAGCGTGGCACGCTGTTCAAGCCGTCTTCCCTGTCGGGTTGGGCCGTCGGTGGCTACGGCGAGATGCTGGTCTCCACCCGGTTCTTCGGGCCGGATCCCTCGCAGGAATACAAGGCCTCGGAGTACCGCCAGACCGAGGTGGATCTGGCCCGGGTGGTCTTCCTCATTGGCTACAACTTCACCAAGTGGTTGTCCTTCCATACCGAGATTGAGTTCGAGCACGGCGGCGCCGGGGCGGCCATGGAGGTGGAGTGGGACGAGTTCGGTGAGTACGAGCTCGAGGTGGAGAAGGGGGGCGAGATCGTCCTGGAAACGGCGTACCTCGACTTCAAGCTCGGCAAGCTCTTCACCGTGAAGGTCGGCCACCTGCTGGTGCCGGTGGGGATGATCTCCGGCTACCACAATCCCAATCAGTTCTCCTCGGTGCACCGCCCCGAGGGCGAAGAGCACCTCATTCCGTCCACCTGGCACGAGACGGGCATCGAGGTGGAGTTCGCCTGGCGCCGACTGCGCATCCAGGCCCAGGTCATCACCGGCCTCGACTCGACGGGCTTTTCCTCGGACCGCTGGATCGCCGGCGGCACCCAGCGTCGGTTCGAGGCGGTGTGGTCCAACGACTGGGCCGTGGCCCTGCGCATCGACTACGCGGGCGTGCCCGGTCTCATCTTCGGGGTTTCGGGCTACACCTCCGGCGCGTCGAAGAACCGCCCCAAGCGTGACATGTACGACGAGAAGACTCGCGTCTACATCGGCGACATCCACGCGCGGTACCACTACGGACCGCTGCGTCTACGAACCATGGGCATGATGGGCTGGCTCACCGGCGCCGACACTATCACGGAGAAGAACTCCAGCCTGAGCCGCTACCTCGAGGTGCCGCGGACCCCGGTGGGCCGCGCCGCCGTCGCGTACTACTTCGAAGCCGCCCTGGACGTGTTGGGGCTGGCCCTCAAGAAGACCCGCCATCGCCTGGACGTGTTCATCCGCTACGACGGCTACGACACCATGTTCAAGGGGCCGGTGAAGGGCGGCTTCGACAACCCGCTCATGCGGCGCCAGCTCGTCACCGCTGGCCTCAACTACTTCCCCCACCCGCGGGTGGTGGTGAAGGGCGAGTACCTGTCCCGCTGGGTCGACCGGAACCAGAGCTGGGACCGGCACCAACACGAAGTGAACTTTGCTTTAGGGTTCGTTCTGTAGCTTCACTGCCGATCGCGTCGATGAACCTGAGCTTCCCCCAACGGAAAGGTGAAAAGGAGAGACCCATGTGTATTCGGAAATTCACGTACTTGATCCCGGTCGTGGCCGTGCTGATGGTCGGTTGCGGCGATAACAACAACACCAACAACAACAACCAGTCCCAGGGCTATGACTACGGCCCGATCCTCACCGGGACCACGGACGGCGTCATCCTGCCGACCTATCAGACCCTCGACACCAACGCCGCGGCGCTCTGGACGGCGGTGCAGACCTTCCAGTCCAACCCCACCGAGGCGAACCTGCAGGCTGCCAAGGACGCCTGGGTCGCGGCTCGCGAGCCCTGGGAGCAGAGCGAGGCGTTCCTCTTCGGCCCGGTGGCGGACTACGGCCTGGATCCGGCCCTGGACAGCTGGCCGGTAGACCGCGCACAGCTCGACGAGGTGCTCGCCAGCAACCTCGAGCTGACCGCCGACACCATCACTGAGCACCTGGGCGGCGGCCTCAAGGGCTTCCACACCGTGGAGTACCTGCTCTGGGGCGCAAACCACACCAAGTCGGCCTCCGAGCTCGCGGGGGCCTCGCGTGAGGTGGAGTACCTCGCGGCCGCCACCGAGGCGCTGGCCAACGACGCGAATCTGCTCTACACGGCCTGGGCCCCCACCGGCGAGGGCTTCGGCGATGGGTTCAAGGCGTCCGGCTTCGACGGCGGCCGCTACTACTCCCAGCGCGACGCCATGCAGCAGCTGGTCAACGGCATGGTGGACATCTGCGACGAGGTGGCCAACGGCAAGATCGCCGACCCCTTCGACGAGCAGGATGTGACCCTGGTGGAGTCGCAGTTCTCCTGGAACTCCATTGAGGACTTCGCCGACAACATCCGCAGCGTGCAGAACATCTACGAGGGCCTCGGCGGGGCCAGCATCTCAGACTTCGTGAATGAGCTGGACTCCACGCTGGACGCCCGCGTCATTAGCGAGATCCAGGCGGCCATCGACGCGATCTACGCCATCTCCGACGACGTCGCCACGGATCCCTTCCGTGACGCGGTCACCGACCCGGCCAAGGCCACCCGTATCGAGGCGGCCCAGGCGGCCATCCGCACGGTCATGGACACCATGGCCGGCGACGTCATGGCGCTCGTCCTGGCCAACTAACTCTGGATGGGCTGTCCCAGCACCCTCCCCGCGCCGAGTGAACCGGTCGTCAGACTCGAGTTTCGCCCTTCTTTCGTCGCGAGAACGAGCAGAAACGGTGCCTGGCAAGGCGCGACAAGGTTTTTGTCGAAGGCGTACCTTGCGGCACGTCGAGACAGAAATCGCCGGGGCAACGCAGCCAGGCGCGATTTAAGCCGTTCGCAGCAGACAGAAGGGCGAAACTCGAGTCAGATTGCCCCTCCCCAATCACGGCCCTGCGGGCCGAAGAGGGGAGGCGCGGTGCCGGCGAATTGAGGACACGACACAATGCTATACATCCGATTGCGAACTGAAGAAGAGCGCGATAGGCGGGCCGTGGAAGTGCGGCTCGCGGAGGTGGGGACGGCGGTGCGACGCGTGGGGGCGGATGCCCTGGTCGCCAAGGTGGTCAACGGGAACCGACAGCGGCTGCTTCGGGATCTGAAGGCGGACCCCCGGGTGGCCCTGGCGACCACGGTGGACACCCCCTACGTGCTGTCGTCGCGGCAGGTGGCCGAGGGGCGAACCCGAGTACCCATCCACGGAGGCACCGTGGTGGGAAGCGAGGCGTTCGTCGTCATGGCCGGGCCGTGCACCGTGGAGAGCCGGGAACAGACCCTCGGGGTCGCGGGCGTTGTACGGGACGCCGGAGCACTGGTGCTCCGGGGCGGGGCCTTCAAGCCCCGCACGTCCCCGTACTCCTTCCAGGGCCTGGGGAAGGAGGGGTTGGAGATCCTCGCGCAGGCGCGGGAGGAGACCGGGCTGGCCGTGATCTCCGAAGTCATGGACCAGCGTGAGCTCGAGCTCGTGGATGGACACGTGGACATCCTGCAGGTGGGCATGCGCAACGCCCTGAACTACGCCTTGTTGCGCGACATTGGCCAGCTCCCCAGTCGGCGTCCGGTGCTCATCAAGTGCGGCATCGGCACCACCCTGGGCGAGTTCCTGAGCGCGGCCGACTACGTGCTGGCCGGGGGCAACCCCAACGTGATTCTGTGCCTGCGCGGCACCATCGGGATGACGGAGGCGCGCGCCTCGATGAACATCACCGACCTGCCGCTGCTGCGCAAACGAACGCATCTACCCATCATCATGGACCCGAGCCATGTGGCAGGGCGCTGGGATCTGGTGCCCGCCATCGCGGCGGCGGCGCTCGTGGCTGGCGCCGATGGTCTGCTGGTGGAGGTGCACGAGGCGCCGGAGAACGCCCTGGCGGACGGGGACCAGTCTCTCATGCCGGGGACCTTCCACCGCCTCATGCACCGTCTGCGGCTGCTGGCTGCCACCCTGGGGCGCACCATGGCCACCGCGCCGCGACCCAGGGTGAAGGACACCGGGCACCCGCTGCACGATCTGTGCATCGAGGGACCCAGCGGACCGGCCCTGTGCACCGCGCGGCGGACGGAGACAGCGGTCCATGCGACGAACATGGAGAGGATGCCGTCATGAAAAAGAGGAACGTCATGTACGTGCTGGTGCCGGTGGCGGTGCTGGCGGTGTCGGGCTGCACGGACCCCTACGCCGAGTACGACCCCGACAACATCTATCAGGGTGGTGATTTGACGATCTTCGACAACACCACCATGGCCTACGATACGCCGGCCGACTACATCGCGGAGCGGCCGGAGCTGCTCGACCGGTTCATGGACGGCGATCTTAACTACGAGCTGGATCGGGTGTCCAGTCCAGCTGACGTGCCCGGAACCGGCGGTCTCGGGCCGCTCTATAGCGGCAAGTCCTGCGCCACCTGCCACGCGGGCACGGGGCGGACCCGCTCGACCCTGTTCACTCACGGCGGCACGGGCTACGACTTCTCGTCCTTCCTGGCCTTCATGCGGAGCCGGAACGGGCAGTACTTCCGCGACTACGGCCGCGTGCTCCACGACCACGCCATCTTCGGCGTGCAGCCCGAGGGGCGCCTCAGCGTGGAGTACACCGAGAAGTGCTACAGCTTCCCCACGCCGGACAACGAGCAGTACTGCCTCATCTTCCCCGAGTACACCATCACGGACTGGTACGCCACGCCCATCCCACCGGAAGAGTTGGTGCTGTCGGTGCGGACGCCGCTGCGCCACGTGGGCCTCGGCCTCATGCTGTCCATCGACCGTGAGCAGCTGAAGCAGCTCGCCGCCATGCAGTACCCGGAGTACGACATCACGCCCAAGCTGCAGTGGGTCTGGGAGCGGGGCAAGTGGCAGATCGGGCTCTCCGGCCACAAGGCGCAGCACGCCGACCTGACCGTGGAGCTGGGCTTCCTGTCGGATATGGGCGTCACGAACCGCCGGTTCCCCGACGAGATCGCGGAGGGCCAGCCCCAGGTCACCGAGGACCACGGCATCGAGGTGGACTCGGAGACCATGGCCAACGTCGACTTCTACATGCACACCACCGGTGTGCCCGCCCGGCGCAACGTGGACGACCCCCGGGTGCGCCGCGGCGAGGAGATGTTCTACCGCGCCAAGTGCCACCTGTGCCACACGCCGACCCTGCGCACCTGGCGCAAGCCCACTACCCTCATCGATGGTACTCAGCTGCCCTTCCTGGCCAACCAGGTCATCCACCCCTACAGCAACTTCCTGCTCCACGACATGGGGCCGGAGCTCGGGGATGACTTCAGCCAGTACGAGGCCACGGGAGACGATTGGCGCACCGCGCCTCTGTGGGGCATCGGCCTGCAGAAGATCGTGAACGGCCACACCGACTTCCTGCACGACGGCCGCGCCCGGAACTTCGTCGAGGCCATAATGTGGCACATGTTCGGGGAGGGCTCCGTGTCCACGGAGATCTTCCAGCGCATGACCAAGTCTGACCGAGACGCCCTGGTGGCGTTCCTCGAGTCGCTGTAGGGGGGGCAGAGCCGTGGAGACCTTCGAGCTGCATCACACGACGAGCGGCATCGCCGTCCAGGTGGCCCGATTCGCCGGGAGCCGGGGCGCCGAGGAGTACCACCTGTGCATCGAGCCGGGGCGTAGCGGCACTTTCGAGCAGCAGCTGCGCAGCCTGGGCGACGCCTACCGCTTCACGCTGGAGGTGCTCAAGCTCCCGGAGGACACCGCGGTGTTGCGGCGGCTTTTCATGAGCGACTGCGCCAACCAGATGGCGCTGTTGGAAGGCTCTCCCCTCGTGCAGTCCTCGGAAGAGAACCCGGTGGCCATCTCCATCGTGGAGCAGCCTCCGCTGCCCGATCACCGGGTAGCGTTGTGGGCCTACCACCTGAGCACGCAGGCGCCGCTGCGCAAGGAACCCTGCGGGACGGGCGTGCTGGTGCACCGGGACCAACGGGGCCACCTGTGGACCACGGGGTTGCGGTCCCTGAACGGCGGCTCGGAAAACCCCTCCTATGGCCAGAGTCAGGACATCTTCAGCCGGTATCAGGAGGAGCTCGCCGGGGTCTCGGCGAAGCTCCAAGACCACGTCATCCGCACCTGGCTGTTCGTGCAGAACATCGACGTGAACTACCCGGGGATGGTGGACGCCCGGCGTGAGTTGTTCGAGGACATCGGCCTCACGGCGGACACCCACTTCATTGCCAGCACGGGCATCGAAGGGCGGTCTGCGGACCCCCGATTCCGGGTGCTGATGGACGCCTACGCCATTGCCGATGTGGATCCGGGGCAGATCCGATTCCTGCGGGCGGACGACCACCTGGGCAAGACCAGTGACTACGGCGTCACCTTTGAGCGCGGCGTCCGGGTGGACCACGGTGACCGGTCTCACGTCTTCATTTCGGGCACGGCGAGCATCGACCCCAAGGGCAAGACCCTTCATGAGCGAGATGTCCGGCGCCAGGTGGCGCGCACCCTGCTGAACATCGAGAGGCTGCTCGACGACGCCGGGGCCACGAGCGACGACATCGCCCAGTTGATCATCTACGCCCGGGACACCGGCGATCGGGAGCCCATTCTGGATAGCGTGCTCCGCCAGTACCCGGGGGTGCCCCGGGTGACGGTGCGGGCGCCCGTCTGCCGGCCCAACTGGCTCGTCGAGATCGAGGGCATCGCCATTGTCGAAGGGCATGCGCCCGATTGGCCCGACTACTGAGCATTACGACACAATCAAACGACACACGGAGTAATTCTAATGACTTGTGCAAGACGATCTGTGCTTGCTGCTACCCTCCTGTTGCTGATCACCCCCGGCCGCCCCGTGCAGGCCACTCCCCTGACCGCGACCCCCACCGGGGGCGCGACCCCCATGGCCCGCCCGGCGCCCGCGACGCCGAAAAAGCCGGCCAAGGGCGCCAGGGCGAAGCCAGCGAAGAAGAACCTCAAGTACGTCGAGAGTAACGTCATCTCCCTGGCGGGGCGTTCCGGCTTCCGGTGGCAGAGCAAGACCGGCGCGTTCCTGTTCAACCCCTACGTCCTCGCCCAGGCGCGGCTGGCGGTGAACTACGTAGACGACGAGGGGCTCAACCTCGCGGACCCGGACAATTTCATCAACACCGGCTTCGGCATCCCCAACGCCTTGCTGGGCGTGGCCGGGCGCGCGTTCAACAAGCTCACCTTCAACCTGACCGTGAACCTGGCCTGCGCGGGCAAGGCGTGCCTGCTCAACCAGGTGTGGACCGACATCAACGTGCGCGACGAGTTCCGCATCCGCGTGGGGAAGTTCAAGACCCCCATGCACTGGTCCACCCAGGTGCGCCTCGGGCAGACCCAGTTCCCGATCCTGCCGGAGTCGCTGAGCACCATCGTGAACATTCCCTTCGACATCAACGCGGTGAACCCGGCGCTGCTCACGGGCTTCGACATCGGCATCATGTTCCACGGCCGCGTGGCCAACAAGTTCGAGTACCAGGTGGGCATCTTCAACGGCGAGGGCATCGGCGTGAACGCGCCGACCTCGTCCCTGAGCGACGACACCAACGTGCCCTCGTTGCTCTACGCCGCGCGCGTCGCCTACACGCCCTTCGGGCCCCTGGGCCTGCAGGAGGGCGGCCCCGAGGCGCCGCGGGACCTGCGCCTGTCCATCGGCGCGTCGGTCTCCTACAACGTGGAGGCCAACTTCGAGACGTCCAACGACCTGCGGGCGGGCCTCGAAGTGGCGCTGTCGGTCGAGGGCTTCTACTGGTCTCTGGAAGGCTACCTGCTGCACATGGACTTCGTGGAGCGCCAGGACGACGCCCCGAGCTACCTCTTCTGGGGTGCCCACACCCAGGCGGGCTACACCTTCCAGATGGGCCTCGAGCCGGTGGTGCGGGTCGAGGTGTTCGACCGCAACTCGGTGGACGAGGGCGGCGTGCTGATCATGCCGAGCGTGGGTCTCAACTACTACCTGTACAAGCAAAACCTCAAGATCCAGGCCATGTATCGCTACCTGGCCCGGGCGGGACATGACGATGACTTTGCCGCGAACGACGACGATAACAGCATGTCCGAGCACGTCTTCGTGCTCCAGCTTCAGTTCGTGCTCTGAGCCCCATACCCGGCCCGACCGCCGGGGCAGGGTGCTGTTCCGGGCGGCCATCGTCGCCCTGGGGTTGCTCCTGCTCGCGGTGGGCTGCGCCGGCTCGGGCGCCGACAGCCGCACCCCCGCTGGCCCCGCCTCCGGCGCGAAGCTCTACCAGAAGGGGTGCAGCGGCTGCCACGAGGCCTACCCGCCGCACGCCTACAACGACGCCCAGTGGCCGGCGGTGATCGATCGGATGCGCAAGCAGTCGGGGCTCACCGACAAGGAGCTCGAGATCGTGCTCCAATGGCTGCTTGCCAACAATTGACGAGGGACGAGATGAAAACGACGAGTCCACAACAGGGAGTCTTGCCACAGGGGTTGGTGACCGGCGTGTTCGCGCTGGGGTTGATCGTGGTGTTCCTGTCGGCCCTCGCGGCGAGCTGCGACGACGACGACGGCGACATCCCGCAGGACGCCTTCGTTCAGCAGGACGCTGCGATTGACGCCGCCGTGGACGCCAGCCCCGACGCTAGCGGGGCCCCGCACATCACCGACAGCCACACCGGCTGGAAGGACCCGTCCTGCATGGCCTGCCACGGCTTCTCCACGTCCTACCCGCACACCACCGAGGGTTACACCAATCCCGACTGCGGCGCCTGCCACGGCTACAACGGCGCCAAGCACTCGGACCACGCCGTGGTGGCCAACCCCGGCGACTGCGCCGACTCGGGATGCCACGGTATGGTGCCCCACGTCCCCACCTACATCAAGGCCGAGTGCGAGGCGTGTCACTACCACCCGAGCAGCCCCAACGGGGACTGACGTTCCCAGGTAGGGCTCCTCTGTTTTTGGGTGCATGGTCACCCGGTCGTACAATTCCCTGCGTGGAATGGTTTCGACAACGGGCTCGAGTTCGTCAGCGGGGGGGCAACTCTCCTACG
>CAYFWA010000147.1:0-11333 GCA_964346625.1 uncultured Myxococcales bacterium | reverse complement strand
TCCACCATGTCCGACGCATCCACCATGTCCGACGCATCCACCATGTCCGACGCATCCGCCATGTCCGACGCATCCACCATGTCCGACGCATCTGACGAGAGCAAACGGATCGAACGAGAGATCGCCCAGAGCCCGACCAAGTACCTCCGCGCACCCTGGCTCAAGAAAAAGACCTATCAAATCCGAAAGAAGAAGTACCGGGTGGAGGTCTACGACCAGCCGGGGCGGTGGATGGGAGACGCCGCGCTGGGCCACCTCTCCGACACCCTGCAGGAGATCGCCGAGCGGTCCATGGACGCGGTGCCCGACTACGGGGTGTTTTCCGGCGACCGCAAGGCCTTCGCCAACCGCATCGTGGGGGTGGTCTACGCCAACCGCACCGACGAGCCGGTGGCCTTCACTGCCATGGTGTACCTGCCCATCCTGCTGCAGGGGCGCATCGAGCCCGTGCTGCACCTGGGGCTGACCATGATCAAAAAGCGGTTCCGGGGCCAGCGCATCCAGGGGCCGCTTTTCGAAAAGTTTATGTTCCCGGCGTTTTACAACCAGCTCAAGCGCGGGTTCGTCCTCACCAACATCGCCGCCTCCCCGGCCGGCATCGGCTCGGTGTCGGACTACTTCGAGGACGCCTACCCCCACTACGGTGGGGCCAACGAGTGCCGGGCCCATCACCGCGAGGTGGCCGACAAGGTCCTCACCTACTACCGCCACGAGTTCGGCTGCGCACCCAGCGCCGAGCTCGACCCAAAGACTTTCGTGGTGCGCGGCTCCAACGATCCCGAGCAGGGGGGGGCCTGGCAGTTCATCCGCGAGGATCCGGTGAGCCGCTACAAGCGTGAGGAGTGCAACGAGTTCTGCCGCGAGCGCCTGCGGTTCGACCGGGGCGACGAGCTGTTCCAGGTGGCCAACGTGGACCTCATCCGCGGCGCCCTCGGTGTGCTCAGGCGCCGCAGCAGCCGCAAGCGCGCGGCCCAGCGGGCCGAGGCGGCCAACGTCCCGGCCATGGGCGGCAAGTAAAAGACCCGCGTGGTCCGGCTCGGAGCACCGACCCCTCCCCGGTCCCATCTTCGGACGCTCCTCCCTTCGTTGACGCTCCGGCGTGCTTCAATGCATAGTGTTCGCCATCCCGTGGTGATCACATTGCGGCTCGGTGCCCGCCCCCGCGGGGTGCGGGGCGGAGCTCAACGCGCGCAACCCTTTCCCTCGGAAGCCCATGCACACCATCCTCATCTTCGCCATCATCGTCGCCGTGATGATCATATACAGCCGCGCCGCTGGCAACCCCCTGGGGCACGACCGGGCCTTCCGCGTGCGGCGGGTCATGAACTGGCTCCCGCTGGGGCTGGTCTACTCCTTCATGTACATGGGCCGCTACAACCTCACGGTGGCCAAGAACGCCCTGGGCGTGCTGATGACCAAGGAGGACTTCGGCATCATCTTCGCCGCGGGGACCATCACCTACGCGTTCTCCTTTCTGATCAACGGGCCCCTCACCGATCGCATCGGGGGCAAAAAAGCGATCCTCATCGGCGCCTTCGGCTCCATGGTGATGAACGGTGTGCTGGGGGTGGTGACCTATTTGCTGCTGACCCGCCCGGATCTGGATCTGAACGTCCCGGTGTTTTTCTCCATCATCTACGCGGTGAACATGTACTTCCAGTCCTACGGGGCGGTGTCCATCGTGAAGGTGAACTCCAACTGGTTCCACGTCACCGAGCGGGGCTCGTTCGGCGGCCTGTTCGGGGTGCTCATCTCCCTGGGCATCTACTTCGCCTTCGACTGGGGGTTGGCGGCGGTGCAGGCCACGGCCCACTACGGCGCCTACCCGCCGACGATGTGGGAGATGATGTTCACGCAGCTCGTCAGCGGGCCCGAGGGCTCCCTGTTCGTGGAGCCCTTCAGCGCCGTGGCCACGGCCGCGGTGCACGTCCACCCCACGCCGGAGCTGAGCTTCTGGCAGGAGGCGCTGCGGGCCCTGCTGGTGGGGGGCGACCCGGCCCAGGATCAGGTCTGGTGGGTGTTCTTCATCCCGTCGGCCATCCTGTTCACCTTCGCCACCATCGCGGTGTTCATGGTCAAGGAGCGGCCGGGCCTGGCGGGCCTGCAGGACTTCGACACCGGCGACGCCTCGTCCGGCGAGGAGGACGAGGAGTTCAACCTCGGGCGGATCCTCAAGAAGATCCTCACCAACCCCATCATCCTCACCATCGCCTTCATCGAGTTCTGCTCCGGGGTGCTGCGCAACGGCGTGATGCACTGGTATCCCATCTACGCCAAGGAGATCGGGCTGGGCCCGGAGTTCTTCTTCCGCGCCAACTGGGGGCTGATGCTCTGCCTCGCGGGCATCACCGGCGGCATGCTGGCGGGCTTCGTCTCGGACAAGCTCTTCGGCTCGCGCCGGGGCCCGGTGGCGGCCCTTTTGTACGGCACCATGCTGTTTACCACCACGGCCATGATCTTCGTGCTCAAGATGCACTGGCTGCTGGGCATCACCGTGGTGCTCATGTCCGTGGCGGTGATCGGGGTCCACGGGATGCTCTCGGGCACCGCCACCATGGACTTCGGCGGCCGCAAGGCCGCGGGCACCGCGGTGGGGATCATCGACGGCTTCGTCTACCTGGGCACCGGCGTCCAGTCGCTCTCCCTGGGGTTCATCACGAGCTGGAACTGGCGGTTCTGGCCGGTGTTCCTGGTGCCGTTTTCCATCCTCGGGTTGGTGCTGGCCATCCGCATCTGGAAGGCCTTCCCCGGCTCGGCCAAGCAGAAGTCCGCCGCCGCGAAATAGTGCAAGAGGCGCCCAGGGAGATTTCGCAAAGAGGGAAGGGCGGGGGCGGCTCGACCAGGGCTACTCCACGACCTGGACGAACTGGGTGCCGTTTCGGCCGAAGACCTCCGGGTGATACATCTCCGAGGCCTTGAGGGGGGGCACCACGAAGGTGCCGATGGTGGTGGCCCGGGCCAGGTAGGTGTACTCGTAGACCCCCGAGGGGAGCCGGTCGGAAAACAGCACCACGCGGTCGTCGCGCTTCTCCTTGTGGGAGAAGGCGAACAGGGCGTACCACGACCGGAAGTCGTAGATCTTGTGCTGGGCCTTGCCCGCCAGCGTCGAGCTGGCGCTGGTGCGCAGGTTGGTGTCCACGGCCTCCAGCCCGGCGGGCAGCGGATCGTCCACCGCCACGAAGTAGCGCCGGCTGGGCACCACCACCCGCAGCCGCACCCGGACGTAGGCGCCGGCCTTGATGCGATAGCGGCCGTTTTTCCTCCTCACCACGTCGGAAGCGCGCTCCACCGGCTCGTAGCGGCGGGTCACCGAGAAGCCCTGCTCCTCGGGGGGCAGGCGTAATGACTTGGGAGCGTAGCGCAGCCCCAGGCGGTAGTAGAGCTTGCCCTGCCCCTTTTTCTCGAGCAAAAGCGGCTTGCGGCCCTGGGCCTTGAGGAAGGCCATGGGCACCTTGGACTCCACCACGCGCATGGAGCGCCCCTCGAAGCGGGTCTGCCCGATGTAGCCGTCGCCCAGCCAGGCCCGCAACCGGAAGTCGGGCACCTGCTTCTCGTAGCGCTTGTAGTAGCGCGACAGCGCCACCAGGGCGTAGGCGTTGGCCTGGGTGTTTTCCCAGCGGCCGCGCACCCGCGCGCTGACGAGGCCGCGGACGATCTTGGCCACCAGCGGGTAGTCGGGCTGCACCTCCATCAGCGCCTGCAGCACGATGGCGTCGGTGCGCGACTCCGAGTGCATCAGCAGCCGCAGGCTCTCGGTGACCTGCTCGCGGAAGTGCACCTTGTAGGGCGTGTCCTGGATCGCCGCGTTGTCCAGGATCTTCAGCAGCTCCCGCACCTTGCCGCTGCGCCCCTCCACGCGGTGGATGGCGGTCATGAGCATGGCCTTGCCAAAAAGGGGCAGCTTCTCCTTGCTGGCGTAGATGAGCCCCAGGTGCCGCTTGAGCTCGAGCCGCTTGCGCACGTAGCTCGACAGTTGGTCGGCGTCGGCCATCTCGGTGAGCACCCAGGCGGCCATGGCCCGCATGGTCCAGGAGTAGCGCCAGTGGTAGCGCCGCCACCAGTGGCGGTAGCGCAAAAAGTTCGACAGCCAGCGGGCCGCCTTGCTCAAGGTGCGCTCGGGCACGTCGTAGCCCGCCTCCTTGGCGCGCAGCAGGGCGTAGGTGGCGTAGGCCGTGGGGTAGGGCCAGCTCAGACGGGCCCCGCCCCAGTAGCCGAAGCCCCCGTCGTAGCGCTGGTAGCTCACCAGCTTGGCGATGCCGGTGCGCGCCAGCCACTCCAGGTACTGCCGCTCGATCTCCGCCCGGGAGACCCCCTTGCGCGCCTTCAAGAAGCGCTCGGGCACCTTGACGGCGTACTCGGAGCCCTCCTCGGTCTTGCGACCCAGGAGCTGGAAGGCCGGCAGGATCTTGCGCAGGGCCACGATGGGCATGAGCCGCGAGGCGAGCTGCTCGGTGCACTCCCAGGGGTAGTTGATCAGGTAGCTCACCGCGTCCTCCATGCCCGTGAGGGCAGTGGAAGAGAAGCTCAGGTCCAGGCCCCCGAACTGCGTGAGGGCGTCCTTGGGGGGCAGCACGGGTTGGGACACGCTGGAGTCGGTGACCCCGTAGGTGGCGAAGGCCTCGGTGGTGGCGGGCAGGTTCACCGGCAGGGGCACCACCACGGCGTCGGTCTCCTGGCCCAGGTGCGCGAGGAACCGGAACCGCGCCCGCCCGGGCTTGCCGATAGCGACCTCGAAGCGCACCTCCTCGGTCTGGCCGGCCTCCACCGGGATGCGCTTGACCGTGGGCTCCAGGGCCTTGGCGTTGGTCATCTGGATCTTCACGGTGACCACGCCCTTTTTGCCCGTCTCGTTGGTGACCTTCACCCCCGCCTCGAACCGGTCGCCGAAGTTGGCGAACCGCGGCAGGGCCGGCATGAGCATCAGGGGCCGCCGCACGGTCACCCGGCCCTCGCCCTTGCCGAACCGATCTCGCTGCACGCGATCCAGGGCCACCGCCGTGATGCGGAAGGTGGTGAGGTTGTCCGGCAGCTTCACGCCGAGCTGGGCCACGCCATCGGGGCCGGTGCGCACCGTGTCGTCGTAAAACGCCGTGGCGGCGAACCGGCTCCGAGTCTTGAACACCAGGCTCTGGGGCCCGCGGGCGCCGGGGCCGGCCTTCTTTCCCCCAGTGGGCGCCTCCGCTGCGAGGGTGGTGGCCGCGGGCCTCCGGGCCACGGCGCCGGTGGCCGCCCCCCCCAGCGCGCCCCCGCCGCGGCCGGTGCTGTCGAGCACCTTGTTGTCGCTGAGGCGTCGCGCCCGACGCTGGGCGCTCCGCTCCTTGCGCTGGCCCTGCGAGCGGACCTTCTTCAGGTTCTTCTCCTGCTTGATCAGGTCGTGGCGAAGCGTGCGCAGCACCGCGCGGCCGCTCTTGTGCGCGTGCATCACCGACACGGGATCGGGCACCGAGAAGCCCAGCAGGCTCAACACCCCCTCGTCCACGGCCATCACCGCCAGCCGGGCCTTCACCGGCCGGCCCTGGGCGTCCTTCACCGTCACCCGCACCTGGGTGGTGGCGCCGGGCCGGGCGGTGCCTGGCTCCGCCGCCACCGCCACCCGCAGCCGCTTGGCGTCCACGCTCACGGGCACCTGCCGAGTGCCGTGGGCGTAGCGCGGGCGCCCCAGGTCGGTGCCCGCGGCGGCGCCGGGCACCCGGACCCGCCCGCGCACCAGCGCCACGCTCACCCGCACGTTGGGGGGATCGGTGGTCTCCAGGCGTACCCGCTCCACGTGCATGGCGCCCCGGGTGCGGATCACGCGGTGGCTCTTGATGCCGTTGCGCTCCACGGTGAGCAGCCCCACCGCTCGGCGGAAGGGGCTCTTGATGAGCACCTTGGCGGTGTCACCGGGCTCATAGGCCTTCCGGTCGAGCACGAGCTCCAGCCGGTTTTTGTTGTCCTGCTTCCAGGGCTGCCACTTCTTGCCCACGGCATAGACGCCTAGCACCGTGCGGGTGCGGCGCCCCGTTTTGTCCTGGGCCTCCGCGCGCAGGCGGTAGTAGCCGGCCCGCGGCAGGCGGATCTGGCAGCCCTGCACCTTCGCGGCGGTGGTGACGGTGCAGCCCCCCACCTTCTGCTCGGTGAGCGTGTAGCGGTAGCGCCACTGCCCCTCTTTCTTCTCGGCCTTGCGGCGGTAGACCTGCCGGGTGGCTACCACCCGGACCCGGTGCCCGGCGCGGCGCTTGCCCGCGAGGTCGGTCACCACCACCTGGACCTCGGAGTCCTGCCCGGCCTTGACCAGCGCCTTTTTCATGCGCAGGCCCACGTACACCGCGGCCGGATGCACGGTGACGGTCTTGCGGCCGGCGATGGACTGGCGATTCTTGTCGAACACCTGCGCCTCCAGGGTGAAGGCGCCCACCGTGCCCGGGCCGTGGCCCTTTTTCCAGAAGGGCAGCTTGGTCTGGAGTCGCAGCAGCCCATCGGAGTCCAGCTTCCCCTGGCCGCGGCCCACGATCTGGCTGCGGGTGTGCCCGCTGGTGTGGTAGGTGCCGTAGCGTCCCCCCCGCCTTCCGCGGCGTAGCCGCCAGCGCCAGGCCCAGTCGCGCAGCTCACCGAAGCGGAAGCCGGAGCTCCCCGGAGGCCGATAGGCCCCCACCGCGCGCCGCAGCGTCCACTTCACCGGCGCGTCCGCCATGGCCGTGCCGTAGAAGTACGCTCCCTTCACCGTGCCCTGCAGGGCGTCTCCGAAGAAGTACGGCTCTCCCCGCGTCTCCACCTTCACCTTGTACTCGGGGGTGCGATACTCCAGCACCCGGAACTGGTGATACAGCGTGGCCGTGCCCACCGGCGAGCCGAGCACCTGGCCGCGGAATCGGTAGTAGCCCAGGGCGGCCTCCGGGGGGATCTGGTAGGTGATGCTGAAGGAGCCGTCGGCGTCCACCTTCACCACCTGCTGCTTTTTGACCAGCTTGCGCCGGGCGTCGCGCAGGGACCAGCGCACGCGCACGTTGCTGCCGGTGAGAGGCTCGATGCCGCCGCGGGGGGTGACCTCCTCCACGCGCAGCACCCCCCGCAGGTGCACCGTCTCGCCGGGGCGGTAGGGGTTGCGCTCGGTGTGCAGGTAGCCGCGCAGCCGCTGCTTGGCCGGCATGCGGCCGTGTCGGGAGTAGCCGCTGGTGTGGCCGGCCTGGCCCCAGTTGCGGATGCGGGCCGCGGCCGCGTCGTCGCCTTTTTGCGCCACGATGGTGAGGGGGCCCTTGCGCTTGAGCGCGCGGGCCCCGGGGGCCTCGGCCAGGCCGTTGGCGTCGGTCTTGCCGCGCCACAGGGTCTTGCCCCCGTCGGTCACCAGGCGCACCGGGGCGTCGGGGATGGGGGCGCCGCTCTGCAGCCCCGTCACCAGGGCCAGCACGCGGTCCGTGTCGTAGCGCGCGGTGATTCCCAGGTCGGTCACCTGAACCAGCAGGCGGCGATAGGGGTTGGCGTATCGTGAGATCTTCTTGAGATCCGGCGCGTGGAGCTCCACGAACACCAGGCCGGGTTTTTTGCCCGGCAGGCCCGTGGCGAGGGACAGCCCGGCCGTACGCCAGCGGTTGGCGCGCCGATTGAGGGTGAGCTTCTTGACCACCGGGGTTCCGGGGACGTCCTTGGTCATGGTCCCCTCGCGGTAGCGTCGGTATCCGCGCCGTCGCAAAAGCTGCAGCACCTGCGGCACCTGGTTCGGCTTCAGGCGCACGAAGCGGGCGGTGACCCGCTTGACGTTGATGGAGGTCACCCGCAGCGTGCGGTTGCCCTTGTGCTCGGTCACCGCGTGGGCCCCCCGTACCGGGAGCTGCAGCACCGGGTAGGCGTCCCCCACGAAGAAGCTGCCCGTCCAGCGCTTGCCCAGCCGCTGGTCGTACACGTCCTGCAGATCCGGCCGGACCGTCACGCGGTAGCGGGTCTGGGGCTCGAAGGTGCCGCGCAGGTAGCAGCGTGAGCCGCCGCAGCGGACCTCTAGGTCTTTGACCCGCGGCCGCAGGCGGATCTGGCGCTTCACCGTCTCCTGGTCGCCCTGGATGGAGTTGGTGAACTGGAGCCACTTGTTGGTGGAGGGGCGGCACACCCGATTCCGATGGCCGCAGCGCAGGCGCTTGACCTTCAGCGGCCCGTAGGTCTGAAACCATTTGCGCAGCTCCTTACGGGTGGGCAGCGGCCCTTCGCCAGCCGCGACTCCTTTTTTCACGCGCAGGTAGTAGCGCGTGCCCTTTTTGAGGGTCCGGCGGGGCTTGACCACCAGGACCCGGCCCTTTTCCCACTTCAGGGCGGTGGCCCCCACCGAGCCGATCTTCTTCCAGCGCTCGCGCGGAATCCGCTGCAGCTTCACCGCCCCCTTGGAGGTGGTGAGCCGCAGCGCCGCGAACACCTTCTCGGCGTCGATGCGCTGGTTGAACCGCAGGGCGAAGGGGGTGGAGGGCACCACGTGGCGGCCCGAAGGATAGACGCGCTCGATGTCCAGCCGGGGGGTCTCGAACTTCCAACGCACCTCTTTTTCCAGCTTCTTGCCGCTCTCGGCCACGATGCCAGCGGGCACCCGCGCCGTGTACGGGGTGGAGAAGGGGAGCCGCTCGGTCACCTCGTAGGCCAGGGTTCGCGTGCCGAGCCAGCGATAGCGGCCCTTGACCTTGGGCTTTAGCAGCAAGGGCTTGGGCAGGGTGCGCAGATCCTGCAGCGAGGCCAGCGGGATCATGGGCTGGTTGAAGGTCACGGTCACCGCGTTGTGCTTGCCGATCTTGCCCTTCGGGTGGTGGCGCAGCACCTTCAGCCGCGGCGCCTTCGCCGGGTCGGGGCCCGTCGCGGGCCGTCGGGGGGGCGGGAACGGCAGGTCCATTCGCTCGCTCACGTCCGCGGGAGGCGCCGGGCCGTCGTGCAGCTTGAAGACCCGATCTCCCAGCTGCTCCACCAGGGTGCCGGCCGAGGAAAAAACGCCGCCAGCGCGGGCTCGCGGCCGCACGGTGGTGCCGCGGGGCTCACCACAGCGGACCGTCGAAAGCCCCACGGCCAGGACCACCATCAGCCGCAGCGTCGGGGCCGGGCGCCCCACCGAGCGGGAGTGCTCCCGAGGCGGCTTGGCGCCAGTGCGATGTCGCTTCCTCCAACTCTTCCGGATCTGTGTCCATTTCCCCGGAAGCTCGGGCAAACGATTGGGCATGATCGCTCCTGTAACCTTAGGGTTTTGGGCGTTGGTGTGTGGCGTAGGTTATAACAGGTACGCGCAGGTGGCCGCGAGGGTCTATCCCGCCGATCCGCTGCGCGCGTGCTCGGTCAAGGCCGGAGGCACTTGCCGAGGCAGGGGTCGATGTCATCGCGCCAGCAGCGCCAGAGGCAGCCGGCGGTCCCCCCGGGGTGGCGCCGGCCCTCGGCGCTGGCGCACGAGAAAGCGCAGGTGCGGGCCACCTTCGCGCAGCGGCCGACGCAGCGCCCGAGACCCTTACCCTCGCGTTCGAAGCAGCGCCAGTAGGCCCGGGCCGTGCGGGTCACCAGGCACAGGGACTCGACGGTGTGGCCGAGGGTGGCGCGGTATTCCCCGCACTCGCGGTCGGCCACCTCCCGCCGCCGGTCCACGCAGTGGCGCACGCGTTGCACCAGCCCGGTCCCTCCCTCGCTCGAGCCCGGCGCCCCGGAAGCGCCAGGGGCGCCGCGGGTCGAGGGGGGACGGGGGGGGCCGCCGAAGGACGGGAAGCCCGGGGAGGGCCGGCCGGCGCTGGGGCCCTGGCCGGAGCCGGTGCTCCCGCTTCGTTGGCGCGGGACCCCGGGCCTCCGGGCCGGCGCGGGCGGCGTCGGTCTCGCGCCCGATGAGCCCGCCCCGCCGCGGGGGCGCGCGGGGGGGCCGCCGCTCGGCGCGAGGCGCCCGGGAAGCGCCACCGGCCGGTCGGGCTCCTCGCCCGCCTGGCCGGCCTGCGCCGAGGGGGACGGGGAGGCGTCCGGCTCCTCGGGGGTCGTGGCGGACCACACGGCCAGCGCGATCAGCGCCGCCACCAGCGGGATCATCACGAGGGCCACCACCACGCCGACCTGACGTCCGGTGCGCACGCGCTCCCGCATGTCCTCGGGCGAGGGCTCCAGCCGCCCGCCGCACTTGATGCAGAGGGCGTGACCGGCGGGCAGGGTCCGGCCGCAGCGGGGACAGCGGCGGGCGCTCACGCGCTCTGCTCTTTTGGGACGGTCTGGACGCGATCGTCCACCACCAGCACCGCGGCGCCGGTGAAGCGCCCCTGGCGCAGGTCGTCCAGCGCCTCGTTGGCCTGCGCCAGGGGGTAGGTGACGACCTGGGTCTCCACCGGCACCTCGGGGGCGAGCCGCAGGAACTCGGTGCCGTCGCGTCGGGTGAGGTTGGCGACCGAGCGGATCTGTCGCTCCTCCCACAGCAGCGAGTAGGGCATGGCCGGGATCTCGCTCATGTGGATCCCGCCGAGCACCAGGGTGCCCCCCGGATCCAGGGCCGCCAGGGCCAGGGGCACCAGGGGCCCCACCGGCGCGAAGATGATGGCGGCGCCCAGCGGCTCGGGCGGTCGCTCCTCGGACGAGCCCGCCCAGGTCGCGCCCAACTCTCGGGCGAAGCGCTGCGCCTCCTCGTCGCCGGGGCGCGTGAAGGCGTAGATCTCCCGCTGCTGGTATCGGGCGACCTGGGCTACGATGTGCGCCGCCGCGCCGAAGCCGTAGAGGCCCAGCCGCAGCGCGTCGCCCGCCATGCGCAGGCTCCGATAGCCGATCAGGCCGGCACAAAGCAGCGGCGCGGCCTGCAGCGCCGGGTAGGTCTCGGGGATGGGAAAGCAGTAGCGTGCGTCGGCCACGGTATGCTCGGCGAAGCCGCCGTCCAGGGTGTAGCCGGTGAACCGGGCCGCTTCACAGAGGTTCTCCTGGTCGTTTCGACAGAAGCGGCACTGCCCGCAGGTCCAGCCCAGCCAGGGGATCCCCACCGTACGGTGGAGCAGCTCCGAATCCACGTCCTCTCCCAGGGCGGTGACCTCTCCCACGACCTGGTGCCCGGGGATCAGGGGCAGGCGGGGCTCGGTGAGATCGCCGTCCACCACATGGAGGTCGGTGCGACAGATCCCACAGGCCAGCACCCGCACCCGCACCTGCCCGGCGCCGGGCTCGGGAATGGGGCGGTCGGTCAGCCGCAGCTTCTCGCCGGGACGTTCGAGGACCATGGCGCGCATGAGGTCAGCGTAGCGCCTGCCGCCAGGACCGTCCAGTACCAGCCACTGGTGCTGTGCCTGGTGTCGGGCGCCCCGCCGCCCCCCCCGCCCCCTGCGAGCCAGTTGCGCTGTTGTCAACACGCGTAATCGGCGTCGCGAGAACAACCTACCCCCGGG
>CAYFWA010000146.1:7991-11344 GCA_964346625.1 uncultured Myxococcales bacterium | reverse complement strand
AGAATTGATGGATCGGCGGCCGAATGCCGAAGTTATTCTTGCGCGAGCCCTAAGGTAGCCGGAAGATGACCCGCGTCCCGGCGGTGATGCGGTGGCGCCGGGCAAAGCCGGCACGGACCTCGAGCACGTAGCGGTTCTTGACGGGACCCACCCCCACCGAGCGCTGGTCGAGGGGCTGGGCGGCGTGGATCACGCCGGTGACCCGGCGGGCGTCGTTGATGAAGATCATGTCCAACGGGACATAGGTGTTCTTCATGTAGAACTCCAGCACCTGGGGCCGCGGGAATCGAAACAGCATGCCTCCGCTGCGCGGCAGCGAACGGCGAAACATCAGGCCGAAGCGGGTCTCGGCGGGCGTCATGGCCAGCTCCGCGCGCACCGTCACCGCCGAGGCCCCGGGCGGCGACAGGCTCACCTCGGTGAGCACGTCCCGCGGCCGGGCGCCGGCGGGCAGGCTGAACTCGGCCCGCGCGCCCTCGACCAGGTGGTGCGCGATGGCGCCCCCCTCGGGCAACACCAGGGCGTAACGAAACAGCTTCGGGATCACGTCCACCCGCCGCGCCGTGCCCGGCGCCAGCTTCGCCGCCCGCCGCACCACGCGGTGGCCCGAATCCAGCAGCACCACGTCCACGGGTCCGCTGGCCGTGCGCGGCGACACCCCCAGCGCCCGCGCCCGGGGATAGGCCAGCAAGACTCCGTCGCCCCGCGCCCCCGGATCCCCGAGGGGCTGGTGGCGCTCGGGCCAGCTCGCGCGCAGCGCCAGCCGCAGCGTGGCGACGGGTTTGCCTGGCTTCGAAGCCCTGGACGCCTTGTTGGACGCCTTGTTGGACGCCTTGGTCGCTGGCGGCTTTAGAACGGAGACCCTCACCAGGGCCGGGCCGCTGCGCTGGGCCCCACCGGACTTGGCCGCCGACTTGTCCTTGTCGCAGGCCGCAGGCAGCGCCAGCGCGGGCAGCGCCAACGCGAGCAGCGTCAGCGCCAGCCGCCACCAGGGTGCGAGGAACCGGCCGGATCGATGGAAGAGCGCGTAGGCGAGCATGACGGGATGACGGTAATCGAAAGCGCGGGAGGACGCTAGCCGCGATCCCTCGCCAGCTACCCGCGAGACGCGGCCGCTGAAAAAGGGGGCCCTCTGCATACATTTGCACACATTGGATTACATGCTGTATGCTGGGGGAGTGGAACGCTTTGGGACATTGGTGCGTCTGGCGGCGCTGGACCTTGCGGGGCAGGTGGCCGCCTTGCTGGGCGGGTTGGCGGTGCTGGCGCTGGCGCTGGGCCTGGTGGAGCGCCGGATCTCGCGCCGGCTGGCCCACCGGTTCGGCTGGCGATCGGTGCTGATCACCGGGTGGCTGGGGGTGCCGGTGCACGAGCTGTCGCATCTGCTGATGGTCCGGCTGTTCGGTCACCGGGTGGTGGCCTACAGCCTGTTCGACCCGGACCCGCGCACCGGGACCCTGGGCTACGTGCAGCACGCCTACCGACGTCGGAACCTGGTTCAGCTCGCGGGCAACTTCTTCATCGGCGTGGCGCCGCTCATCGGGGGCTCCGTGGTGCTGCTGGCCGGGCTGTGGTTGCTTCTGCCGGACGCGCGGGTGTCGTTGGCGGCCGCTCCGGCCGCTGGCCTCGACGCCCAGCTCTGGCACACCGCCGCCAAGGCCGGCGACATCCTGCAGCGGATTTTCACGGTTGCGCACCTGACCGGCTGGCGGCTGTGGGCCTTTTTGCTGCTGGCGGTGTGCGTGGGCACGCACGTGGCGCCCAGCCGCCCCGATTTGGAGGGCGCCTGGCCGGGGCTGCTGCTGCTGCTCGCCGGGCTGTTCGGGCTGGCGCTGGCCAACCGCGTCCTGGGGCTGTGGTCCCCGGCGCAGTGGGCGCAGGTGGCTGGGGGCGTGCTGTCGCCCCTGCTGGCCGCCCTCACGGTGGCCCTGGCTTTGGAGCTCTTATTCTGGGCGGTGGTGGAGGCGGTGGTGTACCTCACCACGCCCCGGCGCGGGGTGTCGCTGGGCTACGAAAACGGCTGAGAGAAGAAGGAACCCTGGGGGGAGGAGAGCGAGTCAGATCACGCCGTGCTTTTTGCCCACCTGGATGAAGGCGTCGATGGCCTTGTCCAGATCCGCTCGCTCGTGCACCGCCGAGACCTGCACCCGGATACGGGCCTTGCCCTTGGGCACCACGGGGTAGGAGAAGCCGATGACGTAGATGCCCAAGGCGAGCATGTCGTCGGCCATGTCCGAGGCGAGCTTGGCGTCGCCGAGCATCACCGGCACGATGGCGTGCTCCCCGGGTACGATGTCGAACCCGGCGGCGGTCATCTTCTCGCGGAAGTAGTGGGTGCTCTCCTCGAGCTTGTCGCGCAGGGCGGTGGTCTCCGACAGCATCTCGAACACCCGGATGGCGGCGCCGGTGATGGGGGGGGCGAGGGTGTTGGAAAACAGATACGGACGGGAGCGCTGGCGCAAGAGCTCCACGATCCAGCCGCGGCCGGTGGTAAAGCCCCCCGAGCCGCCGCCCATGGCCTTGCCGAGGGTGGAGGTGATCACGTCGATGCGATCCAGCACGCCGTGATACTCCGGAGTGCCGCGGCCGGTCTTGCCCACGAAACCCGTGGCGTGGGAGTCGTCCACCATCACCAGGGCGTCGTACTTGTCCGCCAGCTCGCAGATCCCCTCGAGGTTGGCGATGATGCCGTCCATGGAGAACACGCCGTCGGTGGCGATGAGCTTGTGGCGGGCGCCGGCCTCGTTTGCGGCGCGAAGCTGAGCCTCGAGGTCGCCCATGTCGTTGTTTTTGTACCGAAAACGCTTGGCCTTGCAGAGCCGGATGCCGTCGATGATGGAGGCGTGGTTCAGCTCGTCGGAGATCACCGCGTCGTCGGCCGTGAGCAGCGTTTCGAACAGGCCGCCGTTGGCGTCGAAGCACGAGCTGTACAGGATCGTGTCGTCCGCGCCGAAAAACCGCGCGATGGTCTGCTCGAGCTTCTTGTGGATGTCCTGGGTGCCACAGATGAAGCGCACCGACGACATGCCGAAGCCGTGGGTGCGCAGGGTCTCGTGGGCCGCCTCCAGCACGGCCTCGTGGTTGCCCAGCCCGAGGTAGTTGTTCGCGCAGAAGTTGATCACCTCCTCGCCGCTGTCCACCCGGATGTGGGAGTCCTGGGGCGTGACGATGACCCGCTCCTCCTTGTACAGCCCGCCTTCGCGGATGCCCTCGATCTGCTGTTCGACCTCTTTTTTCATCGCGGTGTCCATGAACCTCTCCTCGGAGCGCCGGGGGCGGGACGATCCCCTCCCTCCGGGCGATCGGCTGAGCGGGTGGCCCTGGATCTGCCGATCTGCCGATCTGCCGATCTG
>CAYFWA010000146.1:2215-7891 GCA_964346625.1 uncultured Myxococcales bacterium | reverse complement strand
ATCGGCCAATCTGTCCATCGGCCAATCTGTGCTACAAATTCGCGGAGACGATACCGCGGCCCCCTCGCATGTCAAGCGTGTCCCTTTGGACGGTTGCCAACAGCGCAAATGGCTCGTGGCGATCACGCCATATCGGCCGAGATTCTCCGGCGGTGTGGGCAACCCCGGGCGTCCTGCTTCGAGTCCATCCTACACCGATGGGCGCCTTGACTGCGTGTCGCCCTGGAGTATCTTCACACGGAGTCCTGGGTTCGCGAGCCCGCATTCCCGCCCCCCGTTTGGAGTCGTGCATGTTCGATTTCTATAGCGAGCTGGCCAAGGGTGGATGGGTCATGATCCCCATCGGCCTGGTGTCGGTGCTGTCCCTTGGTCTGTTTCTCGAGCGGCTTTTCACGCTGCGGCGGAGCCGGGTATACCCCATGGACTTCGTCGAGCGCGTCCGCGCTCTGATCCGGGCCAACAAGATCAGCGAGGCGCTGGTGCTGTGTCAGCGCAACGCCTCCTCCATGGCGCTGGTGCTGTCGGTGGGCTTGATTCGGGCCGATCAGCCGCGGGACCAGATCAAGGAGGCGGTGGAGGAGCGGGGGCGGATCGAGGCCGGCCGGCTGGATCGGTTCATCGAGGGGCTCGGCACCATCGCGGCCATCGCCCCCCTGCTCGGGCTGCTCGGCACGGTGCTGGGCATGATCGACGTGTTCAAGGAGGTGGATGCCACCACCCAGGCCGGCGGCATGGGCGTCAACCCGGGCGCCCTCGCCTCGGGAATCTGGAAGGCCCTCATCACCACCGCGGCGGGACTCACCGTGGCCATCCCCACCTTCGTGGGCTACAAGTACCTCACCACCCGCATCAACCGACTGATTTTGGATATGGAGGAGGGGGCCACCGAGCTGGTGGAGCTGCTCAACGGCGAGCCCCCCGCGGCCTCGGACGCGCCGGCCGCGACGAGCCCGGCGGGGGAGGGGGGCCGTGAGGCGCCCGGCCGTGAGGCGCCCGGCCGTGAGGCGCCCGGCCGTGGGGCGCCCGGCAGCGATCGCGACGCTAGCGGCGGCGAGGACGCCGCCAGCGAGGAGGACGAGCAATCCTCCGAAACCGACGATGACGAAACCGACGATGACGAAACCGACGATGACGGGCCGTTTTCCGAGGGGAAGGCGCGATGAACTTCCAGGCCGTGGGATCGCGGCGGCGCTGGGTCACCGCCACGCTGGACATCACGCCCCTGGTGGACGTGATCTTCCAGCTTTTGATCTTCTTTTTCTACACGGCCAATTTCATCCAGAACCCCAACATCCCGGTGAACCTGCCCCAGGCCTCGTCGGACCAGACCGCCACGGATCGCAAGGATCGGGTGGTCACCATCCGCCGCGACGGGAAGCTCGTGTTCGAGGGCAAGGTGCTCGACATCAAGGGGCTCAAGGTCCGCCTGTCGCGCCTGGCGGCCACCAACAAGGACATGAAGCTGCTCATCCGCTCCGACAGCGCGGGCCAGGTGGGGCGGCTGGTGTCGGTGATGGAGGCCGCGCGGGAAGCGGGGCTGCGCCGCTTCGGGATTGCCACGCGGCACGGGGTGCCGCCGGGTGTGCGGCCGCCGGGGATGGGGGCGTGGCGGCCAGCGCCGGGGATGGATTCGAGTGGGGGCATGACGCCGCGGTGAGAGGGTGGAGGGGGTGGGGACTCCCGATGCAAGGTTGCGGCGTGAATGGGGACTGAAAGGAGGGTTGTCTACTTGCCTACCCCCTTGCGTCACCCGTCCGCCCTTGGCGGCCGGGTGACGCAAGGGGGAGGGTGTGTACGCGGCGGGAAGATTTTTAATGCCCCAGGCTGCGGAGGATGGTGAGGGTGTGATCGTCGTGGTTCGCGGCGGCGATGTCGGACAGACCGTCGCCATCGAGGTCGGTCACCGCGATCTGGTAGGGCAGGGCACCCACGGGGAAGGTCTCGGGGGCGGCGAAGCTGCCGGCGCCGAAGCCCAGGATCACCGACACCGAGTCCCGGGCGTGGTTGGCGGTGGCCAGGTCCATGACGCCGTCGCCGTTGAAGTCGCCCACCCGGACGCAGTGGACCTCGGCCGGGCTGGGGTCGAAGGTGGCCGGCACGATGATGGGGGCGTTGAAGGACCCGGAGCCGAGGCCCACCAGCACCGTGACGTCGTTGGAGTCCCGGTTGGCCGTGATCAGGTCGGGCACGCCGTCGTCGGTGACGTCGGCGGCGGTGACGAAGATGGGAGCGCGGCCCGAGGTGGACACGTAGGTGTCCAGGGTCATGGCGCCCCCGAAGCTGCCATTGCCCGCCCCCGGAAGCACCACCACCCGGTCGTCGGTGACGCTGACGCCGATGATGTCCAGGTGGGTGTCCCCCGTCACGTCGGCGAGGGTCACGTGCTGGATGTCGTTGGCCAGATACAAAAAGTCAGCCGAGCCGAAGCCGCCGCTGCCGCTGTTGAGCAGCCGCACGGCGCCGTCGTCGATGTTGGCCCCGGTGACCGCGTCCAGACCGTTGGCGCCGTCGAGCTCCCCCAGGGCCACCGACACGGGGTTGTCCCCCGAGAAGGATTCACGGACGTAGTAGGAGGCGGTGGCGAAGTCCCCGCTTTCGCGCTGGAGGCCGCGCCGGATGTAGTCGTCACCGTACTCGGCCACCACCCAGTCCAGGGTGCCGTCGGCGTCCAGGTCGCCCAGGGCCACCCCCCGGGGGGTGGTGCCGGTGGGGACGCTCTGTGACGGCGTGAGCCGCCCGTCGCCGAGGCCGGCGATTACCAGCAGGGAGTCGGCCGAGGAGCTGACCACGGTCACGTCCAGGGCGCCGTCGTCGTTGACGTCGGCGACGGCGAGGGCCACCGGGGCGTCGCCGGTGTAGCCCGCCTTGGCCTCGTAGAGCTGCGCCGCGGCGAAGGCTCCCCCGCCCTGCCCGAGGAGCACCGACAGGTCGTTCGAGGACTCGTTCGCGGCGATGAGGTCGGGGATGCCGTCGCCGTCGAGGTCGGCCACGGCCACGGCGATGGGCTGGTCTCCGGCCGCGCCGTCGGCCACCGACAGCGTGGTGGGGGCGCCGAAGGTGGCGCCACCGGCCACCCCCGGCAGCAGGGTGAGGTCGTCGCTGGCGCGGTTGGCGGTGATGAGGTCCGGCTGGCCGTCGCCGGTGACGTCGGCCACGGCTAGCCCGAAGGGGTCCTCGCCGCCGCCGCTGCCGTCCAGGGTGGAAAAGCGCACCGGGGAGTTGAGGGTCCCGCTGGCGTGGGTCACCAGCACGGTGACGTCATCCGAGGCGGTGTTGGCGGTGATGACGTCGGGGCGACCGTCGCCCGTGACGTCGGCCAGGGCCAGGGCGGTGGGCCCGTCGCCGCCGGCCCCCACGCGCGTGGTGAACACCTGGGGGGGGGCGAAGTTGCCGCCTCCGGTGCCCGCCAGCAGGGTCACGTCGTCGCTGCCCGGGTTCGCGGTGACCACGTCGAGCTCGCCGTCGCCGGTGAGGTCCGCGATGCCCACCCGCCGCGGACCGTCTCCGCCGGATCCCACCACCGTGGAAAGCAGCGTGGTGGCGGTGAAGCTGCCGTCGCCGGCCCCCAGCAGCAGGGTGACGTTGTCGCTGCCGCGGTTGGCCGTGACCACGTCCACGTGGCCGTCGCCGTCGAAATCCGCCACGGCCAGATCCGAGGGCTGGTCTCCGCCGAGCCCCACCACCACCGAGTAGTGGCTGGCGGTGCCGAACCCGTCGCCGTCGCCGAGCAGCACGCTGATGGTGTCGTCGCTGGCGTTGGCCGACAGGGCGTCCACGGTGCCGTCGCCGTTCACGTCCGCGAGGGTGAGCCCCTGGGGATGGTTGCCCACGCTTCGGCGGAAGGGGGGCCAGATGCGGCCGTCGCCCAGCCCATAGGCCACGGTGACGTGATGCGACAGGTCGCTGGCTACCGCCAGGTCGGGCCGGCCGTCGTCGTTGACGTCGCCGGCCTCGATGGCCCGCGGGCCGAGCACCGCGGCGGTGCGATCCAGGGGGATGGTCAGCGGCGCGTCGAAGCCCACGGTGGCCGCGATGCAGTTGGCGAAGCAGGCCGAGCCGGGCGTGCCGTTGGCGCCGCCCTCGTCGCACTCCTCGCCCCCTTCCACCGTGCCGCTGCCGCAGCCGTCGAACACGCAGGTGGCCGAGCAGCCGTCGCCGGAGGTGGTGTTGCCGTCGTCGCAGGTCTCGTGGCCCACCCACACGAAGCCGTCGCCACAGGTGGCCACCTGGCAGGTGGTGGGGCAGGCGTCGGTGTCGACCGTGTTGCCGTCGTCGCACACCTCGCCGCTGTCCAGGTAGCCGTTGCCGCAGGTCTCGTCGCTCAGGCAGTTCGCGCTGCAGCCGTCGCCGGAGGTGGTGTTGCCGTCGTCGCACTGCTCGAAGCCGGCGTGAACGAAGCCGTCACCGCAGGTGGCGGGCTGGCAGGTGGAGGGGCAGGAGTCGGTGTCGTCGAAGTTGCCATCGTCACAGCCCTCGCCGGCGTCCAGGGTGCCGTTGCCGCAGACCTCCTGCTGGCAGGTGGGCGAGCAGCCGTCCCCGGCCACGGTGTTGCCGTCGTCGCACTGCTCCACGCCGGCCTGGACGTAGGTGTCGCCGCAGGCCGCCGGGCGGCAGGTGCGGGGGCAGGCGTCGGTGTCGTCGTTGTTGCCGTCGTCGCAGCCCTCCCCGGCGTCCAGAGTAGAGTTGCCGCAGCTCTCGAGCAGGCACTGGTCGTCGCAGCCGTCGCCGCCCTGGAGGTTGCCGTCGTCGCAACCCTCCCAGGGGTCGAGGTGCCCGTCGCCGCAGGTGGCCTGGGTCTCCACCTCGCAGGTGGGCGAGCAGCCGTCGCCGGAGGTGGTGTTGCCGTCGTCGCAGACCTCGCCCACGTCCACGATGCCGTTGCCGCACACCTCGGAGCTCTGGCAGTCGGCCGAGCAGCCGTCGCCGGAGGTGGTGTTGCCGTCCTCGCAGACCTCCCCCGGATCCAGCACGCCGTTGCCGCACGCCTCGGTCCGGCAGCTCGGACCGCAGCCGTCGCCCGCCTCGGTGTTGCCGTCGTCGCACTCCTCGCCCGGGTCCACGGTGCCGTCGCCGCAGGTCTCCGACGCCTCGAGCTGGCACTGGTCGTCGCAGCCGTCGCCGCTCTGGGTGTTGCCGTCGTCGCACTGCTCGTCCGGTCCCACGGTGCCGTCGCCGCACTCGCCGCTGCCCTCGAGCTCGCAGGTGGCGCTGCAGCCGTCGCCCGCCACGAGGTTGCCGTCGTCGCACTGCTCCCCGGCCCGGGCGTCCACCACGCCGTTGCCGCAGTACTCCTCGCTGGTGCAGGTGGCGTTGCAGCCGTCGCCCGACACCGCGTTGCCGTCGTCGCAGACCTCCCCGGGATCCAGCAGCCCGTTGCCGCACACCTCCCGATCCCCGCCGCCGTCGTCCCCGCAGCCTGGGGCCAGCGCGGCCGCCGCCCCCAGCACCATGGCCACCAGCGGCCCTCGCCTCGTCATGCGCCAGCTTCTCTTCCGCCAGTTACCGGATTTCGTCGGATGCATCGGTTCCTCCCACACGAGCCCGCCGTCGCGACCGCGCGGCGTCGCCGCCTGTGCAGACGGCGACCACCACCGGCAGCGCGGCGGGTTTTCGGACAGCCACGGACAGCCACGGACAGCCACGGACAGCCACGGACAGCCACGGACAGCCACGGAC
>CAYFWA010000146.1:0-2115 GCA_964346625.1 uncultured Myxococcales bacterium | reverse complement strand
AACCACGGACAGTCACGGACAGTCACGGACAGTCACGGACAGTCACGGACAGTCCTTTACCCATACCCCGCCCATCGGACCGAGGTCAATGTGCAAGGGGTCACACGTCGGTGGCCTCGGCAACCCATCGGGTGTCCCTTCGGTCCAATGTCTGAACACCGACGCCGAGCAGCCGTGACAGCCTGCTGGCTGTCGTGAGAAAATGGGTGCATCCGCGTGGTCGCCTGTATGCGAAATCCCCTGTGAACGACAAGGGGGTGTGCGTTTACAAAAGGTGCGGTTCCGCGAAGGATCTACGCACGCAATGGGAAGGGATCGTTTCATGGTACGAACGGTTGGATTGATGGTGTGGCCGCTGCTGCTGGTGGCGTGTCCCGGGCAGGACACTGGGCCCGGCGGGAACATCGAGCCAGACGCCAGCGCCGACGCAGGTCCTGGACCGGACGCGATCGGGCCCGGCCCCGAGTTGGCCACCGTGGACTGCCAGCAGCGGCGCGACCCCCCGGTGTTCACCAAGTCCTGTCTCCAGCTCGAGTCCGAGCACCCCTCGAACCTCGGGTGCCGCTACCACGCCGTGCCCACGGCCAACAGCATGCTGGCCTCGGCCTTCGATGACAACTTCGGGGTGGTGGTGCACAACCCCAGCGAGCAGCCGACGCGGGTGCGGATCACACGGGAGGCCACGGACGTGGTGGAGGCCGAGGCCACGGTCGCTGGCGGCGGGCTGCACACCTTCACGTTGCCCCTGGATCTGGGGCTGAAGCTGCTTTCCACCACCGAGGCCGAGTCGCGCCGCGCCCTCAAGGCCAGCTACCAGGTGGCCTCGGAACGGCCGGTGGCGGTCTACCAGTTCAACCCCCTGGACTACGAGGTGAACGGGCAGTACTCCCACTCCAACGACGCCGCCCTGGTCCTGCCCGAGCATGCGCTGGGGACTGCACACATGGTGGTGGCCCGGCCCACCTCCGGCGTCCGGATCGGCCAATGGCAGCACAGCCCCGGGTTCGTCGCCGTGATGGCGCCGCGGTCAGATACGGTGGTGACCGTGACCCTCACCGCGTACACGCAACCAGGGCCCGGGCTGCCCGCCTACGCGCCGGGAGACGTGGCCACCTTCCATCTGGCGGCCGGCGAGGTGTTGCAGCTCGTGTCCGCCCTCCCCACCGGGTGCCCGGGGCGCACCGCGCCGTGTCCCGGCGAGGACAGCGACCCCTTCAGCCAGCAATGCTGTGACGCCGGCGCCGATTTCGACCTGACGGGCTCGCGTATCGACTCCACCGAGCCGGTGGCGGTGTTCTCCGGCCACAACTGTACCTTCGTGCCATTCGACACCTGGGCGTGCGACCACCTCGAGGAGCAGGTGCCCCCGCTGACGGCCTGGAGCACGGAGTACCTCGTGACCCGGACCCATCCTCTGAGCGCGGACCCCATGGCGCCCGAGCCCAACCTCGTTCGGTTGGTGTCGGCGGTGAATGGCAACCGGATTCACCTCGATCCTCCGCAGTGGGTCACAGTGGAGGGGGAAGCCACGCTGCGCTCGGAGCTGTGGATGGACGCCGGCCGATGGGTGGAGCTCGAAACCTGGGATGACCTGCACCTCGTGAGCGACGAGCCCTTCGCGGCGGCGCAGTTCACCGTCGGCGAGAATCACTACCTCCCCCAGGACGCGGACCCAATGTCCGAGCAGTGGCGCGGGGACCCGGCCATGGGGCTGGCCGTGCCCGTGGGGCAGTATCGCGCCGTGTACCGGTTCCTGGCGCCCACCACGGTGCCGGAGAACTACATCAGTGTGGTCAAGGCCGTGGGTACGCCGGTCTACCTGGACGGCTGTCGGGTGCTGGACGAGGGCTTCACGGCCGTGGGCACGTCCGGCGATTGGGAGGCCGCGCGCGTGGCCGTTCCCAGCGGTGCCCATACCCTGGAAGGGGACGAGCCCTTCGGTGTGACCAGTTATGGGTTCGCGCGCTACACCAGCTACCTCTACCCGGCAGGGCAGAACCTGAATACCCTGTGCGACGTGCCCTGAGCACCTGCCGGGCTCCACAAACCTGTGCCTCGCCGAGTGCGTGTGCCTCGCCGAGTGCGTGTGCCTCGCCGAGTGCGTGTGCCTCGCCG
>CAYFWA010000145.1:0-11369 GCA_964346625.1 uncultured Myxococcales bacterium | reverse complement strand
AGCCGGGCGCCTCGGCGCCCTGAACTGGACACCTTATTCGTGACCGGGGCCTTACGGCTCGGTGCGGCCGCGTCAAGCGGCTGCGTCGATGCCTAACATAGATAGCATTCATCGGGCACGGGCTCAAACGGCAGCGTCAAGGCCGCACCTCCGGGCGTCGCGGGTGGGTCCGCCGGCCGGATCGGGGCCTCCTCTCGGTGGCGCGACCCGCGGCCCGGAAGGGGTGCAAATGGATCGGGGTGCAAGGGGGTCGCCCCAGGCGACTCGTTTAGGGTATGGTGTGAGGAGGCGGGGTCGCCAGGATAGCGGTGCCCCAGGGAGGAAAACGTGAGACTCCAGAGTATCGCTTCGCGAAAGCCCTTGCCGCGACTCGCGGCGGTCGCGCCTGGGCGGCCGCTGGTCGCGAGGCCGACGGGGCGGGCCGTGGTGGGGCTCGGGATGGCGCTGGCGCTGGCGCTGGCCGGCTGTGAATACGACGACGGGCAGGGCGACGACTCCGGGGACGGGGGCGGGCCGGGGCCGGACGCGGCGACGCTGCCCGACGGGGGACCCGGTCCCGACGGGGGCCCGGGTCCCGACGGCGGGCCGGGGCCCGACGGCGGGCCGGGGCCCGACGCCAGCCCGCAGCCCGACGCCAGCCCGCAGCCCGACGCCACCGTGAACCCCACGGATCCCCTCGTGGATCGGCTGCAGACCGCCACGGTGACCGTGCCCGAGGGCGTCAAGCCCGGGGTGAGCAACTGGCGGATCTGGGGCCGGGGCTCGCTGCACGTGGCGCCGGTGTTCACCGTACCGCTCGCCAACTGCGAGACCCTGGTGGGCTACACCACCTCCGGCACCGGCGGGCTCACGCCCCGGGTGACGCGGCTGGACGCGAGCGACCAGGTGGTGCAGACCCACACCCTCACGGCCAACCGGGAGTGCCGGGGCCTGGCCGCCGAGCCCGACGGCCACTTCGCCGCGCTGCTGTGGGACGACGCGGCGGACACCATCTACGTTACGCGCTACGATCCGAGCGGCAACGAGGTCTGGACCGAGGAGCTGACCAACTCCGACAACCGGCCCGACGACTTCAACATCGGCGACAGCCGCATGGCCTTCGGGGATGGCCAGTACGGCGCTTACTACCACGTGCATTCGAACACGGGGCACGAGGGCGACACCCTCAAGTGGGTGAGCACCGCGGGGGCAGAGTCCACCGGGTGGGGCTGGGGCTGCTCGCACAGCATGAGCAACCTGCTGCGGTTCAACCCGGCGATCACCGGCTTTCTGCCGGTCTGCGTCACCGACTGCTATCCGGGCACCTCGGGAGACTTTTCCACCAACTCCATCGGCGGGATCTACCTCAACCACTACAGCGGGCCGGTGATCAACGTGGACGCGGGCTGCAACGGCAGCGTGGCCGGGGAGCTGGGCGGCGCGGCGCTGTCGCCCGCGGGCTACAAGCTCGTGTTCAACGCCCACCAGGCCGCGGCCACGCCAGGGCAGGGGTCCTATGACCCCTCCACCATGAACCAGGACATCGGGTTTTCGTCTATCGACTCGGGCCTGGGCTCCAGCGCCGTGGTCTGGCTCACGAGCACCGCGAGCATCGACGAGGCGGACTCGAGCATCGCCCGCTGGCAGCCCGCCGGGGACACCACCGAGCAGTACGTGGTGGGCTGGTCCGAGCCCGGCGCTCCCTACACCTACCGCCTCGCCCGGGTGGACGCCTCGGGCGGGTTTCTCGAGGGGCCGGTGGACGTGAGCGCGCTGGCGCAGTGGGGCCGCCGCGACGATCCGTTCCGCGTGCACGAAAACGGCGACGTGGTCTGGGCGTGGTTCGACGGCCCGGGCGCCACGGATCTGCACTTCGCCCGCCTGGTCTCCGGGGGCACCGCCACCTGCGCCAGCTTCTGACTCGAGTTTCGCCCTTCTTTCGTCGCGATTTCGGCCGTTCGCAGCAGACGCCAAGGGCGAAACTCGAGTCTGAGGACCGCCACCCCGGCGGGGGTGAGGACGCTTTCCCCCCGCATCCCTTGCGTGTGCGCGCTGTAGGCACTATGGATAGGGACCACCACGGGGTGGGCGCCGACGCGCCGCGGCCCACGTTGCTCAGCGGTGGCGGGCGTCGCCGGTGCGAGGCGCCGCGGTTTTTGGGTTCCAGGCAAAGGACCCCGAGCACAGGGCGCCGGGTACCGGGAGCGGGGTATCGCGTATCCGGTATCGGGTCCTGACCCAGGGCCCGAGCTGGGTGAGGCGTCCAGGCCGCGAACAGGAGAACGAGCCGAGATGAAGCTGTTTCGACGAACCGCCAAGCGTAACGAAAACTTCCGCCGCTTTCAGGGCACCGACACCTACATCACGTCGCCGGCCCTGGAGGACGCGGTGAACACGGCCTTCGCCCTGGAGCGTCCGTTGCTTTTACGCGGGGAGCCGGGCACGGGCAAGACCCTGCTGGCCCACGCCATCGCCGAGGGGCTGGGGATGCCGCTGATCACCTGGTTCGTCAAGTCCACCACGCAGGCCGACCAGGGGCTCTACGTCTACGACACCGTGCAGCGGCTGCACGACAGCCGCTTCGGCGACAAGGACGTGAGCGACATCGGGCAGTACATCAAGCTGGGACCGCTGGGCGAGGCGTTCAACGCCGACGAGCAGGTGGTGCTGCTCATCGACGAGGTGGACAAGGCGGACCTGGAGTTTCCCAACGATCTGCTCAACGAGCTGGACAACATGACGTTCAGCATCCCCGAGACCGGCGAGGAGATCACGGCCAAGCACCGGCCCATGGTGGTGATCACCTCGAACAACGAAAAGGAGCTGCCCGACGCCTTCTTGCGCCGGTGCGTGTTTCACTACATCGAGTTCCCCGAGTCCGAGCAGATGCGCGACATCATCAAGGTACACCACCCCGACATCGAGGTGCGGGTGGTGGAGCAGTGCCTCGAGCAGTTCTACCGGCTGCGGGAGGTGAGCGGGCTGCGCAAACGCCCCTCCACCTCGGAGCTCATCGACTGGATCGCCGCGCTGCAATCCAGCGGCGTGGACGTGAGCAAGCTCGGGCGGGAGATCCCGTTTCTCGGGACCCTGCTCAAGCAGGAGCAGGATCTGCGCCGCGTGGGCTCGGGGCGCGGCTAGCAGCGTTCGGGAGAAATCCGGACCGAGCCGCGCGGCGCGCCGCGCTCGGCGTCGAGCGCCGCAGCGACCTTCACGTCGACCTTCGCGCCGAGCGTACGCCGGGACGAGAGGCGACCCTATGCTGATCGACTTTTTCTATACGCTGCGCAAGTTCGGGCTCAAGGTGGGCCCCCAGGAGTGGCTCGCGCTGATGAAGGCCCTGTCGCTGGGGCTGCACGACAGCAGCCTCTCGAGCTTTTACCACATCGCCCGCTCGCTGCTGTGTCGCACCGAGGCGGACTTCGATCGCTTCGATCAGGTCTTCGCCCACTACTTCCGCGGGGTGGAGCTCAAGGCCCGGCAGCTCAACGAGGAGATCCTCGAGTGGCTGCGCGAGGGCCGCCACGCCCTGGGCCTGTCGGAGCAGGAGCTCGCGGCGATGGAGAAGCTCGATCTGCCCGAGCTCATGGAGCTGCTCGAGCAGCGCATGCGCGAGCAGACCGAGGAGCACCACGGGGGCAGCCGCTGGATCGGCACCGGGGGCACCTCGCCCTTCGGTTGGGGCGGCCGCCACCCCTCGGGCATCCGCATCGGCGGGCGGTCCATGGGGCGCAGCGCCATGCAGGTGGCGGCCATGCGGCGGTTTCGGGGCTACCGCACCGATCTGGTGCTCGACGTGCGGCAGATCAAGGTGGCGCTTTCGCGGCTGCGGGAGCTGACCCGCGAGGGCACCCAGCAGGAGTTGGACGTGGAGGCCACGGTGGACGCCACCGGGCGCAACGCCGGGGAGCTGGACCTGATCTGGCGCGCGCCGCGGCGCAACAACGTCCGCCTGGTGCTGCTCATGGACGTGGGCGGCTCCATGGACCCCCACAGCCGCCTGGTGTCGCGGCTGTTTTCCGCGGCGCACAGCTCGCGGCACTTCAAGGCCTTCGAGGCCTACTACTTCCACAACTGCGTCTACGACGACGTCTACGAGGACGCTGCGTTCTTCGAGCCCCTGGCGGTGGACGACCTGCTCAACAAGCACGACGCCGAGACCAAGCTGGTGGTGGTGGGCGACGCCCTGATGCATCCGGTGGAGCTGTTCCAGCCCCACGGGGCCATCGACTGGAGCCACTACAACCCCCGGCCGGGCATCGACTGTCTGCGGCGGCTGGCGGAGCATTTCCGGCGGGCGGCCTGGCTCAACCCCGAGCCCCGACGCTACTGGCGCCACCCCACGCTCAACGCCATCGGCGAGCTGTTTCCCATGTTCCCGCTCACCCTGGACGGTCTCAACGAGGCGGTGGCCTCCCTGGTGCGCGGCCCGGGCCGGGGGCGCTCCCGGGTAGAGGCGTAGGGGGTCAAGGTCAGCCGAAACATCATGGGCAAGAACTGGGTCCACCTGCAGGACGGCACGGCCCACGGACAGGACTTCGACCTCACGGTGACCACCCAGGCCGACGCCAAGGTGGGAGACGTGGTGCTGGCCACCGGCACGGTCAAGATCAACCAGGACCTCGGGGCGGGCTACTTCTACAAGGTGCTGGTTGCGGGGGCCAAGCTCACCCCGGCGCCGGTCGCGCCCCGCGCGCGCCCGCGTGCAAGGCCCGCGTCGCCCGCGGACGGGGCCATGGCTCCGGCCAGGCGCCCCGCGCCCAGCCCGTCAACGCGGCCGTAGGGGCGCAGGTGAGCCAGGCGTCTGTGGAGACACCTGCAGGGGCTGGCAGGGGCCGCTGGTGGTGAGCGGGGCCCCGTCGCTGGCGCGCTGCAGCACCGAGGGGGCGCAGCCGAAGCGCCCCGTCGTGGTGGCCCCGATGGCCAGGTGGTGCTCGTAGAGCCCCGGCTCCAGCGCCTCCAGGTGCAGCCACAGGGCGGCTCCGCGCACGTTGGCGTCGAGCACCGGGAGGCGGGGGAAGCGCGGCGTGCCGTAGCTGCGCGGGGCCTCGGACCAGCGCCGCAGGCCGGGATCCATCACCCGGGCGCCCGCCGGGATGGGGATCCGCAGCACGGTCTCGGGCAGGCTCCGGTTGGTCACCACCGCGATCCGCCCTACCGCCGAGGCGCCGGGTCCGAGTCGCAAGGCGGCGTCGGCCGTGCTCCACCGCGGGCGGGGCAGCGCGCGGAAGCGCACGGAGACGTTGACCGCGGGCGAGGCCGTGGGGGCGGCGTGGGGCTCACGCAGCCGCGCGTGAAAATACAGCGGCGGGTCTCCCGTGGCCACGGTGATGGACGAGGGCGTGCGGTTCGGCAAAGGCACCGTCCACTGGAGCCAGTCCAGCACATCGGTGCGCAGGGGGCGGGTGCCGAGGCGTCGCACGCCGAGCCAGGCTTTCACCTCTCGGGTGGGAGGCGAGCCGGCCAACGGCGAGCCCGGCGTGGGGCCTGAAGCGGGGTGGGCGCGGTGGGGCGCGGCGGCCCGTTGCAGGGCGAGCAGCACCCAGCTCGCGGTCCAGGGAGAGCGCCAGTAGCGCTCGTCGAAGGCGGTGAGCAAGGCGCCGGCCAGCCGGGTGATGTCGCGGCGGGTGGCGTCCGCGTCCACGGCGGCCCCGAGCCGATGCGCCAGTCGCTCCGGATCGGGGGGCGGCTTTGCGGCGCGGCGCCTGGCCGCGGCGCTGGATCCGGGGGCGGTGGCGGGGTCGGCGACAGGCCCGGTGGCGGGGTCGGGGACAGGCCCGGTGGCGGGGTCGGCGACAGGCCCGGTGGCGGGGTCGGCGACAGGCCCGGTGGCGGAACGGTCGGCGGCCGCGAGCTCGCGCCGCAGTCGGGCGCCGCGTCGCGGGTGCACCGCCTGGACCACGGGCAGCAGCCGGGCCCGCTGCAGCGGGCCGAGCCGCGGCCAGCGGCGCAACAGGGGGCGCAGGGCCGAGGGGCGGATGATCTCCCCCAGGGCGCGCAGCAGCCGCAGCGCCAGGATGCGCTCCCCCGGGCCGTGGCCGGTGTCGGCGGCCAAACGCAGCAGCCGCTCGGCGCCTTGGTCGAGCACGGCGACGGGGACCGGGTGCCCCGCGGCGCGAGCCCGGTGCAGGGCGAGCAGCGCCAGCCCCGCAGCCGAGGCCACCGCCGGCGGGCTGCCCGGGTGGCGACGGAATTTCCCGCCGGGCAGCCGCAGGGCCAGTAGCTGTCGGATGGCACGCCGGGTCAGGAGCTGGCGAGAGGCGGCGTCCAGCCAGGGCTCGCCGTGATCGGGGCCGGCGTTGGCCCCGGCGGCAACCGGCGCCGGCCCCGCGAGGGTGAGCGCGAGCAGCCGCAGGGCGGTGGCCGCCAGGCTCGGGTGCTCCTGCAGGATCCAGCGCCAAAGGAGGCTGCGGCAGGCGCCCCAGGGCTGCGGGGAGAGCGTGAGGCGCAGGGCGCGGCGGGCGCTGCCGCCGCTGCCGCCTCGTCCGCGACCCACGGGACGGTCCGCGGTGCGCCAGCGTAGCGGCAGCCGCGTGGTCTTGCGTAGCTGCCCCAGGCGCGCGGCGGTGCCCGCCACGTGGGGGGGCGCGAGCACGGTGATGCGCCGCTCTTCGGCCCGCCGGTGGGGGCCGAGGGTGGCGACGAGCTGCAGGCGGGCGACGCCGGTGCGCCGGGCCTGAAGCTGGAAGGACACGACGCCCTGGCGGCCCGGGGCGACGGGCACCATCCGCGCGGCGGGCGTGATCCGCGCTCCGGCGCTGCGGGCGCGCACCGTGACGTGGCCCGGCAAGGCGGTGTGGTTGCGCACGGCGATCTGGATCCGGGCTCGGTCGCCGGGGAGCAGCGCCGGGGGCTGGCCGACGGTGAGGGAGAGCGGGGGTCGCACCGACAAGGCCCGGGTCCCGGTCCCGAAGCGGTCCGGTAGGTTCACGTCCGCGGCGAGGGCCACCAGGCGGTAGCGCCCGGCCTGGCGGGGCAGGGGGATGGAGAGCCGCAGCGCACCGTGGGAGTCGGTATGCAGGGGGCCGCGGAAAAACGGCGTGTGGCTCGCGGGAGACGGGTCGAGCTCGTCGGGCGCGGCGTCGCGCTCCGGCGCCTCGGCGCGGGGCGTCGCCGGGCTCGGCACCGGGGCGGCGCCGGGCGGCTGCTGGTGGTGTAAGGTGGTGCGCAGGGCCGTGCCCGGGGAGCGCTCGCGTTGGATCCCGCGGCCCAGCGAGGGCGCGCGCGAGCCGAGCGCGCCCGGTGGCGCCCGCGTGAGATACACGATGACGCCTGCGGGCACGCCGCGCCCCTGGTGGTCGCGGACCTGCAGTCGGACGGGCAGGCGCGCGCCGGGGGGGTGATCCCCGGCGGGCGTCGCGAGGGCCACCTGCAGCGGGCGGTGCGGCGCGCGCACGCCCAGGCGCACGCGGTCGGTGAGGGCGTCGGCGCTGCCCGCCCAGGCGCCGGCGGGCAGCACCACCACCGCGAGCCAGACGTTGGGGGCGAGCCCTCGTCCCAGGGGGACGTCCACCCGCGTCTCGGGTCCCTGCAGGCGCACGGCGCGGGACCAGGCCACGCCGTCGCGCTCGAGGGTGAGCAGCGCGGTGCCGCGCGGTACCGGCGAGCGGATCAGCACCCGGGCCCGCTCCCCCTCCTCGTAGCCGGCGCGGTCGGGCAATAGCTCGACGGGGGCCGTCGCCGGGCGAGGGGGAGGGGAGCGCCCGTGAACGTAGACCAATTGCTCGGCCGCGGCCGCCCCGGGCGCCGCCACCCGCAACACGTATCGGCCCGGCGCGCCGAGCCGCAGCGAGCAGGTCCCGGTGCCCGTGGACAAGACGCGGTGACAGGTGGGCGCCGCCGCGCCGTCCCCGCCCTCGCCGCCGCGCTCCGCGGTGAGGGTGACGCGCGCGCCTGGCCGCGGCCCCCCTCGGGGGTCCACCGCCAGCAACCGGACCCCCAGCGGCTCATCCACGCCCACCCACCGGCGGGCCACCCGCAGGCCGAGCAGGGGCTGGGGCCGGTGCGCCGTGAGGGCGCGGGTGATGGCGGCTCGCCTTCCGTCCAGGGTGGCGGCCTCCACGGTGAGGGCGAAGCGGGCGCGCTGCTGGCGCGCCGGGGCGGTGAGCCGGGGCCGGATAATGAGCCGGCCCTGGCCGTCGGTGCGCCCCTCGCCGTCGGCGATCCAAACGGGATCCTCCGCGGGCAGGGTCGCGGCGTTGGCGTCCGTGGAGACATCGAGCCCCGCGCCCGGCTCGCGCAGGGGCTCGGGGCCGGTGCCGAACCGGAAGCCGTCGTAGCCCCGCGGCGGGGGCGCCTCCCCCCGACGGTACAGCCGCCAGCGCAGGGTGGCGCCGTGGACCGGACGACCGTCGGCCTGGCGCAAGCTCAGCCCGATGGGCCGCGACGCGCCGAGGGCGGAGGCCGCGGCGTCGGAGCCGGCATCGGCGTCGGCGTCGGCATCGGCATCGGCGTCGGCGTCGGCATCGGCATCGGCGTCGGCGTCGGCGTCGGCATCGGCGTCGGCATCGGCATCGGCATCGGCGTCGGCGTCGGCATCGGCATCGGCATCGGCGTCGGCGTCGGCATCGGCATCGGCGTCGGCGTCGGCGTCGGCATCGGCGTCGGCATCGGCATCGGCGTCGGCGTCGGCGTCGGCATCGGCGTCGGCGTCGGCGTCGGCGTCGGCGTTAGCGGTGGCGGTGGCGGTGGCGGGGTCCACCTGCAGCGACAGTCGCGCCGAGGGCGGGCGCACCCGAAAGGAGCCGAGCACCCACTGCTGGAGCTGACGGCCGCGGCCGGCCAGCCGCAGCCAGACGGTGTAGCGGCCGGGTCGCGCGCGCCTGGGCAGTCGGAAGCCGTGGGCGAACAGCCCGGCCGGGCCCAGCCGTAGCCGCCCCGAGACGATCTCCTCGTCTTGATCGGTGCGCACCTGGAGCGTCACGGCGCGGCGGCGGCCAGGCAGGTGGCCGACGCGGCCGCGCGGCAGGCGCGTCTGCCCCCGCAGGGCGCCGAACAGCCTGACCCGCTGGCCCGGCTCGTAGGCAGGCTGGTCCGACAGGACGGTGCCCACCAGGCGCTCGATGACGGGACGGGGGCGGCCCCGCAGATAGCCCGGCGCGCGAAAGGAGCCCTCGCCGCCGCCGTCGAGCACCACGAAGGTCCGGTCCCCGTCGGCTTCGGCCCAGAGCGTGAAGGGCCCCGGGTGGCCGATGCGGCGGCGGCCCGGGAAGCGCGCGCGTCCGCTGGCGTCGGTGCGCCCGCTCCAGCGCAGGGCGCCATGGCGATCCCGGAGCGAGAGCTGGGCGCCGGGGACCGGGGCGCCGTCTTTTCGTCGGGTGACCACGGCCGCGCCGGTGTCCCACCCATAGCGTGTGGCGAGCCGTAGCTCCGTGATTTGAACCAGGGCCGTGCGCCGGGGCCCGGGCTCGGCACGCCGGGCCGGCGCGCCTCGCGGTGCGCGTCGGGGGGGGCGCGGCGCCGCGTTGCGGGGGGGCGCGCGGCCGCCGCCGTCCTCCAATGAGACCAGGTACTGCTGCCCCAAGCGGGCTCCGAGCAGGCGGTCGAGGGCGAGGCGGGTGACGGCGACCGGGTTGGCTGCCGCGGCGGGCGCCAGCAGCCGGTGGCGTAGCCGCGCAGCCCCCTCGGCGAGGTGAAAGGGCGGCAGCGCGTCGGGCGCCGCGATGGCGTCGAGCACGGTGAGCACCAGGGCCGGTCGGACCCGGGCGGCCCGCAGTCGCACCGCGGCGGCGCCGGGTCGGACGCGCAAGGGCTGACCCGGGCCCGCCACCAGCAGGGGGCGGCTTGGGCGCAAGGACAAGGGGTGCGCCGGTGCCGCCATGCGCACGGTCACTCCCACGGCGGCGGTGGCCGCGACGTCGGCCGGCGTCGCGGCCAGGGTGAAGTGGTACGGCGTGCGGGCCGTGAAGGGCCCGGTGACCCACAGGGAGCGCCCGTGGGCCCGGCAGCGCAGGTCGCTCACGGCGGGGCGCACCTGGAGCAGCCGGCAGGTGCGCCCGGTGGGGCGCTGCCCGGCCACCTGAAGCTGCACGGTGGAGCCGGGGCGACAGGGGCCCTCACCGCAGCCAGCGGAGCGCAGCCGCGGCCGCCCGCGCGTGCGAAAGGAATAGGTCGCCCGCTGCTGGCTGCGCAGCGGGCCTTCGCGGCCGGGGATCCCGGCCCGCACGTCCAGTCGATAGCCGGTGGAGGGCGCCAGCGGCCGAACGGGGGCGAGGCGAACCTGGCGGGGGCGCTCGGCGAGCAGGGCCCGCAGCCGCTGCCGCTCGCCGGCCGCGCTGCGCAGCTCCACGTGAGCGAGCACGGCGGCGGGGTTCACCGGCTGGTCGAAGCGCAGGGTCAGCCGGGGCGTGAGCTCCACCACCGCGCCCCGGGCGGGCCGGAGCTCCTGCAGCCGCGGCGCGCGGGTGGTGAAGCCCGCGCGCAGCGGCCGGTCAAAGCGCCTTCCCGCGCGCGAGCGCAGCTCGGCCTGCAGGGTCACCTCGTAGCGGGTGGCGAACCGAAACCGCGGCCGGGGCGTGAACACCAGGGTGCGATCCCCCAGCCAGCGCACCGCGCCGGTGGTGGGAGGGGTGACCTCCAGCCGCTGCAGCTTCACCGGCGGGGGGCGCGCCGGGTCCACCATGGGGTGGCTGAACACGAAGGCCACCGCGCCCTCGGGGTTGCCCGCCAGCGGCGGCTGGGCCACCACCCGTAGCGGTCCGATCTGGGGCGCGAAGGGGGCCTGCACTCCCAGCGGGGCGAGACGCCGATCCACCCGTCGAGGCGGAGGATCGCTCAGCGGCAAAGTGGACGCGGTGGCGCTGGAGGGCGCGGGCAGGGGCGGCAGCCCCGCCCAGGGATCCGGGGGCTGGGTCGAGCGCCGGGCGCCCGGCCGGCCCTCCTGGGACCCGGCGCCGCAAGCCCCCGCGCCGACCCAGAGCCCGAGTCCGAGTCCGGCCAGCGCGCCGAACGCGACGAGCGCTTCGATGGCGCGGCCCGGGGGGGTCGCGTGGGTCGCGCGGGTAGCGCGGGTCGCGTGGGTCGCGCGGGTAGCGCGGGTCGCGCGGGTCGCGTGGGTCGCGTGGGTCGCGCGGGTAGCGCGGGTCGCGCGGGTCGCGCGGGTAGCGCGGGTCGCGTGGGTTGCGTGGCTCCAGGGGCGTGCGTCGCGCGCCCCGCGGGCGTCCCGGCCATCCGCACGCCCGCGGCTCACCCGGGCCGCGCGCGCCGCGCGCGCGGCACCTCGTCGACATTCATCGGACACGGGGAACCGTTCCTCCTGTCATCCAGCGATATTGCCACGTTCTCCGCTGCGACGCGAAGGCTGGTCGTAACCGAGCCATTTGCGCTGTGGTCTCCGCCCGGCGCCTGAGCAACATGGGGCGCGAGCGGGCAGATAAAATGTCATTTTCCGA
>CAYFWA010000144.1:0-11423 GCA_964346625.1 uncultured Myxococcales bacterium | reverse complement strand
CCCCCGCCCCCTCGCCCCCTAAAACATTGAACTTCTACCGACGATACGCTATGAAGGGCCGCGATAATCGTTCAGGTGGGTTGCCCCAGCCGCTTACCCGTGCGATGGGCTCGCTCGGTTCGTGCAGAGTCCCTATCCCAGTCGCTGCGCTCCCCATACCCGCGCTGAACGGTCACGGACCGCGTCTCGTCTCGTCATCCGGAGGGTCACCGATCATGGACATCGTAGAGCAGTACAAAGAGGTCGCCGAGGATCTTCACAATCAGGCGCAGTTTCTCGGGGAGCAGGTCTCCGTCTACGAGAGCACCGAGCTGGGGCGAAGGCGCCTGCAGGAGGTGGTGGCGGCGGTGAAGAAGGCGGTGGACCTGATGCGGGACAACCCGCCCACCGGCGCGGTGGCGGGCGCCGCGGCGGCCACCACGGAAGCCCCGGCCGAGGCCGAGCCCGAGGAGAAGGCCGCCCCGGCCGCGCGGCCCGAGGACGACGAGGACCTGGAGGGGTGGCTGGCGTTTTTGCTCGAGAACCCCGAGGACGAGGAGGCGCAGGGCAAGGTGGAGTTCCTCGAGGAGGTGGCCAAGGAGGAGGGCAACTGGGACGCGGTGTCCGACGTCTTCCTGGCCCGGGTGGAGCTGGCCGAAAATAGCTCCGAGCGCATCGCGCTGCTCAAGGAGCTGGCGCGGATCTACGAGCAGGAGGTGGGGGATCTGGGCAAGGCCTTTACCGCCATGGTGGCGGCGGGCAGCGAGGACCCGTCGGACGAAGAGCTCATCAACGAGATGATCCGCCTCGCCGAGGCCACCGAGCTGTGGGGTGACCTGGTGGCCGCCCTCAACGAGATCGTGCCCGCGGTGGAGGACAAAGCCCTGGCGGCCTCCCTGTGGCTGCGGCTGGGTCGGATCTACCACGAGCGCCTAGATCGGCCCGATTACGCCGTGTCCTCGCTGTGGCACTCTTTGGAAAAGGACCCGAAACAGGCCGAGGCCTGGGACGAGCTGGCCACCATCTACAAGCAGAAGGAGCAGTGGGTGGATCTGGCCGGCGTGATCATCAAGCGCCTGGAGGCCACCGAGGACAAGCAGGACCGGATCTTCTTCTTGCTCGAGCTGGGCGACCTGTACGAGTCCCGGCTGGGGAACCTGGACGAGGCGCGCATCGCTTACCAGGAGGTGCTGCAGCTCGATCCGGAAAACGCCGACGCGCTGGCGGCCCAGGAGGCGGTGCTGCGGCAGCTCGAGCTGCACGCCCCGCTGGTGGACCTGCTGGAGAAGAAGGCCGAGGCGAGCGACGACCACGGCGTGAAGCGCGACGCCTGGCGGGAGGCGGGCCAGCTCCTGCGCTTCGAGCTGGACGAGCCCAGGGCCGCGGCGCCGTTTTTCGAAAAGCTCATCAAAGACGACCCCGACAACCTGGAGATCCTGGAGGTCCTCTACGACATCTACGAGGAGACCGAGCAGGCCCACGACTTTTTGCGGGTGGCCGAGCGCTGCGGCAAGCTGGTGGAGGACACCGAGACCAAGGTCAAGATCTACCGCCGCATGGCCGGCGAGATGCAGGCCCACGAGGAGCTCGAGGAGGGCGCCGCGGACGTGCTCGAGCGGATCATCGAGCTGGATCCCACCAACGAGGTCACCTTCCGCGAGCTCGAGGAGATCTACATCAAGTCCGAGGCCTGGGACGAGCTGGTGTCGGCCTATCGGCGCCACGCCGACGCGGAGGAGGTCCCGCCGGTGCGCTGCGAGATCCTGCGCGCCATGGCCGCGGTGCTCGACGAGAAGCTGGAGGACCCCAAGGCCGCGGCGGAGGCTTTGCAGGAGGGGCTCGAGGCCGATTCGGAGAACCTGCAGACCCTGGTCTACCTGTCCGGCCTGCTGGAGCGACTGGAGGACTGGGTGCCGCTGGCGGACGTGCTTTCCAAGCGGGCCGAGCTGGTTACTGACGAGCAGGAGCGGGTGGATCTGCACCGGCGCATCGGCGAGATCGCCCTGGAGAAGATGGGCGACACCGAGGCGGCCGAAAAGCGGCTCAACACCGCCCTGGAGATCGATGCCGAAAACGTCGGGGCCATGATGGCGCTGGTGACCTTGTACCGGTCCCGGGAGGAGTGGCTGCGGGCGGCCACCATGCTCACCGATGTGGAGCAGGCCACGGGCAACCGCATGGAAAAGGCCCGCCTGCTCTACGAAGCCGGCGAGATCCATCGCGAGCAGCTCGAGGACATGGAAAAGGCGGTGAACCTGTACGCCAAGGCCCTGCTGGCGGATCCCGAGCACGAAGATACCGCCGCCGTGCTGGCGGAGCACTACTACGAGACCGAGCAGTGGGAGGACGCCGAGCCACTGTACGACCTGCTGCTGCGCAAGGCGGATCCCAAACACCGCAAGCGGAAGCTCGAGCTGCACACCCGGGTGGGGCTGGTGGCCAAGCGGCTCAAGAAGGCCGAAAAATCCATCAAGAACCTCGAGACCGCGCGGGACATGGACCCCACCAGCCTCGAGGTGCTGCGGGAGCTGGCCGACCTGAAGTTCCACATGGAGAGCTGGCAGGACGCGGCCAATCTGTATCAGGCCATCCTGGTGGCCCACCGCGACGCCATCCCCGGCGAAGAGCTGGTGCAGGTCTATCACCGACTCGGCAGCGTGAAGATGGAGCTGGGGGAAAAGGACAAGGCGCTGAACCTGTTCGAGAAGGCGCTGGACGTGGACGCCACCTACGAGCCGTCGGTCAAGGCCGTGCTGCTTTTGCGCGAGGAGGGCGGCGACTACGAGCGGGTGGTCAAGACCAAGCTCGCCATGCTCGAAAAGACCGAGGACCCCGAGGAGCAGCGTAAGCTGGCCGAGGAGATCGGAGACCTGTACGTGTCCAAGCTGGACAACGCGGACCAGGGGCTGGACTACTACCGACAGGCAGTGGAGCTCAAGCCCGACGACCGGCACGTGCTGCACAAGATGCTGGAGATCCACACGGGCATCGAGCAGTGGGACCAGGCCGCCGAGATCGTGCTCAAGCTCGCGGAGCTCGAGGACAGCCCCCAGATCAAGGCCAAGTACCTGTACACCGCCGCGCTGGTGTACCGCGACGAGCTCAAGGAGCCCGACCTGGGCATGGAGCAGATGGAGGCCTGCCTGGACGCGGATTCCTCCTTCGCCAACGCCTTCGAGGCCATCGAGCGCACCCTGACGGATCGCGCCGACTGGACCGAGCTGGCCCGAGCCCTGCGGCGGCAGTTCAAGCGGCTGCCCGAGACCGCGCCCGTGGCCGAGCGCGTCTCCTTCCTCGATCGCCTGGGGGACATCTACAGCGAGAAGCTCGGGGAGGCCGAGACCGCGCTGGCCGCCTACGAGGCCGCCGACGGGTTGGATCCCGACTCGGCCACCCGCAACGCCAAGATGGCGAACCTGTATTTGCAGGCGGGGCCGGACAAGCTGGACAAGGCCATCGCCCAGCACCACACGCTCTTGCGCCAGAGCCCCTACAAGATCCAGCTCTACAAGGACCTCACGGAGCTGTACATCCGCACCAAGAACAAGGACGCCACCTGGTGCATGTGCGCCGCGCTGCAGTTCCTCAAGAAGGCGTCGGACAAGGAGCAGCTCTTCTACGAGCGGTACCGGCCCCAGGAGCTGATGCTCGCCAAGCGCGTGCTCAAAGACCCGTTGTGGCGCGACTCGCTGCGCCACCCGGGCGAGTCCTCCCGCATCGACGCCATCTTTGCCGGGGTCATGCAGGCGGCGGCGCTGCGCAGCGCCCAGCCCCACAAGAAGTTCGGGCTCAAGCGAAACGAAAAGGTCAACCCCGAGGAGGAAGACCGCACCGTGTTCCAGATGTTCGTCTACGCCGCCCGCGTGATGGACGTCTCCCCGCGGCCCGAGCTGTTCGTCCGCCCGGATCAGCCCCAGCCCATCCAGGTGGCCAATGCCACCGAGAAGGGCGCGCTGCTGCCCACCTGGCTGGTGGACGCCCAGAAGTTCGAGGGCAAGAATCAGCGCGAGACGGTCTTCGAGGTGGCCCGCCAGCTCTCGCACATGCGCCCCGAGCGCTACCTGTGGCGGGCCCTGGTCTCGCAGACCGACCTGTTCAACGTGCTCTACGCCGCGCTGGCCATCATGGTCCCCGGGGCGCCGGTGCCCGACACCCCCGAGGTGACCAAGATGACCGAGCACCTCAAGCAGGCCGTGCCGCCGCTGGTGTTCGAGCAGCTCACGCCCATGGCCCAGGAGCTCATGGACGCGGGCGCGGACGAGGCCAACCTGGCCAACTGGATCCTGGCCACCCAAAAGACCGCCCTGCGTGCGGCGCTGCTCATGACCAACGACTTCGCCACCGTGGCCAAGCTCGTGGCCACCGAGCCCGACAGCGTCACCGGCCTCGCCGCCAAGGACCGCGTGGCCGACCTGCTGCAGTTCAGCGTTTCCCCCGAGTACTTCGAGCTGCGCTCCCACCTCGGCTTCGCTGTGGAGTAGCGTTGGCGCCCCTGGCGCCTCTCCTCCTTTCCTGCCCCCCGGTAGCTCGTATCCCTTAAGAAACAAACATTTCTAGCCGTTGAAGACACGGAGGGGGGCCGCCCTGCCGTTTTTTTCTTGATCTCTGAATAGACCCGTGTAGGATGAATTTGATTGGTCGGTCAGTCAAACCGAACGCCCAATTGCCCGAGCCCCCGGTCGAAGAAGACGCCGCGGGGGCGCGGGAGACAGCAGGAGCGCCATGGCACGCAACCGGAGACGGGACGAGGCAGGCCACGTAGGGTCAGGCGCCGAGGGGGGCCAGAGCCCCGAGGAGTCGCAGACCCGGGAGCGGATCCTGGAGGCGGCCGACGAGCTGTTCGGGCAGCGGGGCTTCGACGCCACGCCGACGCGGCTCATCGCCGAGCGCAGCGGGGTGAACAAGGCCCTCATCCACTACCACTTCGGCAGCAAGCAACGGCTGTTCGACGCGGTGCTGGATCGCTACTACGAGCGGCTCGGGCAGACCCTGGGGCCGCTTTTGCAGCAGGGAGGCGATGCCCGCGCGCGGGTGCTCGCGCTGCTGGACGGCTACGCGGACTTTCTGCAGGCGCACCAGCGCTTCAGCCAGATGGTGCAGCGGGAGATCACCCGGGGGCGGCACCTGGAGCGCATTCGGCGGCACATGCTGCCGCTGTTCGTGACCGGGGCGGAGCTCCTGCGCGAGGAGTTCCCCGGCAGCGAGGCCGGGCCGCTCTCGGCACCGCAGCTGCTCATCAGCTTCTACGGCATGGTGGTGAGCTACTTCACCTACTACCCCGTGGTGGAGGGGTTGTTGCTCGACGACCCCCTGTCAGACGAGCAGCTCGCGGCGCGCAAGGCCCACCTGCGGCGCATGGCCGAGCTGGTGCTCGCGGCCCTGCGCCAACCGGATGAGGCGGGACGGGACGCGTGGGGGAGCGCGGTCAAAGAGGACGCAGGGAACATAGGGGCTCGCGAAAGAATAACTTCGAAGGACCGAGGGCGCCGAGGCGTAACTGTGCCAAGGAGCGAGGAGGCCTAAGGGCTCGTCCAAGAATAAATTCGAAGCACCGAGGGCGCCGAGGCGCCCGGCCCGCAAGGAGCGAGGAGGGCGAATACATTGACGTATTTAACCGACGAGCGACGCTGCGGGCCGGGATGGATCGGCGGCCGAATGCCGAAGTTATTCTTGGACGAGCCCTAATATCGGGGAATATTCGGCCGCCGAGCGACGCAGGCACAGTTAACGGATCGGCGACCGAATCCCGAAGTTATTCTTTCGCGAGCCCCAAACGGTGCAAATGGGGAAAAACGGGGCTGAGGTCCCAGCAGGATTCCCGGAGGGAGGAGAGCATGGTTCATCTATCCAAGCCCACCATGAACGCGGTGTCGCAGCTCATCGCACGGGCCTTCGAGGCGAAGCTCGCCGGCAACGGGAGGCCGTTCATCGTGGCCCACTTCATCACGCACCGTTGCATGTGCAAGTGCGCCAGTTGCCTCTGGAAGCACAACGACTGGGAGGACGTGCCTCTGGCGGACATCAAGCGCTTCTACGACCAGGCCCGCGAGCAGCGTTTCCTGGGAACCGCGTTTTCGGGGGGCGAGCCGTTTTTACGGCGGGACTTCGGCGAGATCGTGCGTCACGTCAAGCAAGAGGCGGGGATGTACACCCTGAGCTTCACCACCGGCTATTTTTTGCAGCGCCGCATGCACGAGGTGTTGCCGTGGCTGGACATGATGGTGGTGAGCCTCGACTCGGCCCAGCCCGCGCGCCACGACGCCATCCGCGGGGTCGAGGGGCTGTTCGAGCGCGCGGTGCAGGGCGTGCAGGAGGCCAAGGCGGCCTACCCGGAGCTGTCCATCCAGCTCAACACCTGCGTGCAAAAGGGCATCGAGCCCGAGGTGGACGATCTCATCGCGCTGGCCCGACGGCTGGGGGTGCGCATCTCCTTCGACGTGATCACCGAGTATCGCCACGGGGAAGGGGAGGCCGGGGAGCAGGCCCGCGCCGTGGAGACCGACTGCGGCCTGCCCCCCGACGCGGTGCGGCGGGTCTGCCAGCGGCTGCTGACGGCCAAGCGCGCCGGAGCCCCCATCGTGAACTCGGACCGGTACTTTCAGTACTTCATCGACGGCCGCCCCGGCTACCACTGCCACCACCCGAAGATCGTCATGAGCGTGGACGGGCGCGGCAACCTCGAAAATTGCCTCAACCTGTCGCGGCCGCTGGGCAACATCTGCGACACGCCGCTTTCGGAGCTGCTGGAGCGACCCCGGTTTCAGCAACTGCGGCGAGACGCCGAGCAGTGCTGTAGCTGCTGCTCACCCACCATGGTGGATATGTCGTGCCTGTGGGAAAATCCGGGGCTCGCGTTCGTACCAGGGGGGATCGAGGTGGGCTGAGCGGTGGGCCCAGCGGCGGGCTGAGGATTGGGCCCAGAGGTGGGCCGGCAGATCGGCGGTCGCGTCGGCGCCTCTGCTGGATCCAACGGCTCGCGCGGCGCGCTCCGGCTCGCTCCGGGCCGCGGCTCGGCGGTACCGTTCAAAGAGGGAGCTCGTAGAGGGAGGATTCACGACCATGGCGCACTTCGAAGATCAAGCGCATCTGTACCGCGTGCTCGACCGGCTGTTCGAGCGCCTGGCGGCCGATCCCGCCATCGCCGAGCCGCTGCTGGCGGGGCGGTTCGTGCTGCGCTTTCGCTACTCCGATCCCGAGGGGCAGGTCACCGTGGACCTGCGCGAGCCTCCCGTCACGTGGTTTTTCGATGACGAGGGGCCGGAGCCCGACCTGGAGATGTTTCAGCGCGCCGACGTGGCCCACCGCTTCTGGCTGGGCCAGCTCAGCGTGCCGCGGGCCCTGGCCACCCGGCAGGTGGTGAGTCGGGGGCCGGTGGCCAAGGCGCTCAAGCTGCTGCCGGCCATCAAGCCGGCCCACCCCCTGTACGTCGAGGTCCTGCGGGAGCTCGGCGAAGATCGTCTGCTGCCCGAGACGAGCCTGGCCCCGGACGGCGGGCCCGGGGAACGGCTGCGCGGGCGGCTGCACGGGCGGCTGCACGGGCGGCTGCAGGGCTGGGGCAGCCAGCTCCGGCGCACCGCGAGCCGCGCCCGGCGGGAGGTGGGGCGGCGGCTGGGCCAGCGCGGCGGCGTCGCGGTGGTCGGGCACAACCGGCCCCGCATCCCGCTGCGCGACGAGGACGCGCCCGCCCCCGGGGCGCCCGCGTATCGCGATCCCGGGCTGCCCGAGGAGCCCGCGGCCCGGCGCCGCGAGATGCTCGCCCGCATGCACCTGATCCGGGCCTTCGAGACGCGGCTGTCCGAGGCCAACGCCGCCGGGGAGGTGCCCACCGAGGCCATCCACCTGTCCATCGGCCAGGAGGCCACGGCGGTGGGGGTGTGCTTCGCCCTGCGGCCCGACGACTACCTGGCCACCACCCACCGGGGCCACGGCCACCTGTTGGCCAAGGGCGCCGACCTCGACGGCATGATGGCCGAGCTGCTGGCGCGCGCCACCGGGCTGTGTGGCGGAAAGGGCGGCTCCATGCACGTCACCGACGCGGCGGTGGGAGCCATCGGCGCCAACGGCATCGTGGGCGCGAGCCCCCTGGTGGCCGCCGGGGCGGCCCACGCCGCGCGGCAGCGGGGCTCGGATCAGGTGGCGGTGGCCTTCCTGGGCGACGGCGCCACCAATCAGGGCATGTTCCACGAGGCGCTCAACTTCGCGGCGGTGCTGGACCTGCCGGCGCTGTTCGTGGTGGAAAACAACCGCTACGGGGAGTTCACTCCGTTGGAGCGCCACTGCCGGGTGGCGCGGCTTTCGGACCGCGCCGCGGCCTACGGCATCCCCGGCGTCACGGTGGACGGCAACGATCCCGACGCGGTCTACGAGGCCACCGGTCGGGCCGTGGCGCGTGCCCGGGCGGGCCAGGGGCCGACCCTGCTGGAGTGTCTCACCTATCGATTCCACGGCCACATGGAGGGCGACTCCGTGCCCTACCGCGACGCCGCGGAGGTGGAGGCGGCCCGGCGCGACGACCCCCTGCGGCGCTTTGGCGAGCGCCTGGTGGGCGAGGGCGTGCTCGAGGAGCCGGCCGCGCAGGCGCTGGCCGCCGCCGCCGAGCAGCGGGTTGCCGCCGCCTACGACCGCGCCCGCGAGGCGCCGGAGCCCGCGCTCGAGGCCGCCTACACCGACGTGTTCGCGCCGGATCCGCGGCCGGTGCATCAGGCCGCGGAGCCCCCGGCGGGCCAGCGCGAGATCACCTGCTCCCAGGCCCTGTTCGAGGCGCTCTCCGAGGAGCTCGCGCGGGACGAGGCGGTGTATCTGCTGGGCGAGGACGTGACCACCGGCGGCTACTTCGCCGTGACCGTGGGGCTGTCCGATCGCTTCGGCACGGATCGCGTGGTGGACACGCCCATCAGCGAGTACGCCATCGCGGGCTCGGCGGTGGGGGCCGCCCTGACCGGCGGCCGCCCGGTGGCCGAGATCCTGTTTTCGGACTTTCTGACCACCTGCATGGATCCCCTGGTCAACAACGCGGCCAAGCTGCGCTACATGTCCGGGGGCCAGTATCGGATGCCCCTGGTGGTGCGCACCCCGGGGGGCGCCGGTCTGGGCATGGCGGCCCAGCACTCCCAGAGCCTCGAGGCCCTGCTCACCGGCGTGCCGGGGCTGCTGGTGGTGGCTCCCGCCACCCCCTACGACGCCAAGGGGCTGCTCAAGGCCGCCGTCCGCTCGGACAACCCGGTGCTCTTTTTCGAAAACAAGCTGCTTTACACCGAGACCGGGCCGGTGCCCGAAAACGAGTACCTGGTGCCCCTGGGCAAGGCGGACGTCAAGCGCTGTGGCACGGACGTCACCGTGGTGAGCGTGGGCGCGGCCCTTTCCAAGGCCGCCGAGGCGGCCCGCCAGCTCGCGGGCGAGGGCGTGGAGGTGGAGCTGGTGGACGTGCGGTCGCTCGTGCCGCTGGACCTGGACACCCTCCTGGCCTCGGTGCAGCGCACCGGTCGGCTCGTCACCGTGGAGGACGGCTGTCTAGGCCACGGCTTCGGCGCCGAGATCGTCGCCCGGATCACCGAGGTGGCCTTCTCCGCCCTGCGCGCCGCGCCCCGCCGGGTGGCCGCCGCCGACGTGCCCATCCCCTACGCCAGCTCCCTGGAAAACCACGTCCTGCCCGACGCGGAGCGCGTGGCAGAGGCCGTGCGCGCCACCGTGCAGAGCTGACCCCGCCGTCGCGCGGACCCCGCCGTCGCGCGGACCCCGCCGTCGCGCGGACCCCGCCGTAGCACGCCGAGGGTGGCCCCGCCGCTTTTCTGATGAAGGGGCGCCGTCGGGGACCGGGGCGCGCCGTCGGAGTCGCGGGCGGCCGTCGCGCCGGATCGCGTCGCGTCTGCTCGGGGCGGACGGGGTTGCGTTGCGCGGGCCGACGTCGTGCTCCCCTTCGGGTCTGTCGGGCCCGTTCCGGGGCGCGCCGGCCCGCAAGCCAGCAGCGCCAGCGAGAGCGGCAACCCCAGGGCCACGGCCGCGCCCCAGCGCGCCCGCCCTGCATATTCTCGAGACCGGCGCCGCGGCCCGACGCTCGGAGGTCGGATCGACGGCGCGCTGGGTGTCGTTGCCGTTTCCGTTGCCGTTGCCGTTTCCGTTGTCGTTGCCGTTGCCGTTGTCGTTGCCGTTGCCGTTGTCGTTGCCGTTGTCGTTGCCGTTGCCGTTGTCGTTGCCGTTGCCGTTGTCGTTGCCGTTGCCGTTGTCGTTTCCGTTGCCGTTGCCGTTGCCGTTGTCGGTGTCAGCGCGGGCGCGGGCGGTCGCGCTGGCCTCGTCGCCGGAATCGACCGGCGAGTGGCCTTCGCGCTCATCCACGGGGCAGGGTTCGACCGCTGTTGCATGGGATGGGTATACGTTCGAGGGGGCCGGCCCGATCCCCGCTCGCCACGAAAAGCCGTGCTCGTTTGAGGCTCACCCTCAACCATCCAAGGCCTCGCGTCGCTTCGACGCGTCGCCGTCTCCCGAGCTTGCGTTCCTACTTGACCTCTGATCGGGATCGGCGCACCACGATGGGCGCTATCTTGCAGCCGTCGTCCTTTCCCAGGCTGCAGGCGCGGCTGTAGTGGCGCCAGGCCGCGCTCAGGTCTTTGGGCGCGCCCCTGCCGTGCAGGAAAGCAGATCCCAGCTCGACGCAGGAGCTCGGGTATCCCAGACGGCAGGCGTGACGGTAGAACACCACCGCCATGGCGAGATCGCGCTTGCGAGGCGCGCGCTGGGCGGGCTTGCCCGGTTGCGGCTCCGAGTCGGCTTTTGAGCCGGTTTTTGCGCCCGACTTGCGTTTGTTTTCGGGCGGCGGATGCTCGTGCAGGTGGCCGGCCAGCGCGCAGCTACGGGCGATGGCGTAGCGCACCGTCTTCGGACGGGGGCGCGTGGACCAGGACGCGCGGCGCAGCGTGTCGCGCAGGGCGCAGCCGGCCCGAAACCAGCGGTAGGCCGCGTCGTGATCCTGATCGGGGCCGTTGCGGTAGCGCGAGTCGGCCAGCACGCGGCACGCGCGCGCCTTGCCTTGCCGACACAGGGGCCGGCAGGCGTCGCGTTTTTGCTGTTGGTAGCAGCGGTCGGTTGCCGGGCTGCTGCCGCAGCCCGCGCCGCCCGTCACGCTCGCGCTCGCGCTCAGAAGCGCCGCAGCGGACACCGCTCGCAGGGCCCTCCCGCTGGGGAGCCGGCATCCGGCGCGCTGGATGCGGCCTGCGCCCCCCGCGGCAGAGGCACGCTCTCGGGTCCCCTCGGGCCGCCTGGACGACGCTCGCCTCGAGGGAAACCGTTTCGCCACACGAAGACCAGACTCTCCGGGGTTGTAGCGCTCCGTCATCCCGTCACCTCTCTTAGGCCCCGATCATGAATAACCTGATCGTTCAGGCCGCCGATCCACTCCGGCTGGCTGCGTGAGCTCGCTTCGCTCGCGGGTCTGGACTGGATCATTCCAG
>CAYFWA010000143.1:6420-11438 GCA_964346625.1 uncultured Myxococcales bacterium | reverse complement strand
GCCCCCCACCGAGCCTGCGGCGACGCCGCCGGCCTACGGGACGCCCGCCCCGCCAGCGGCAGGGGCCCCGCAAGGTGCCGTCCCGCCCGGCGAAGGCACCCAACCCGCCGCCGCGCCGGGCGGGGATCGGCCTTGCCCAAGCTGTGGGGCGATGGTACCGGCCGGGTTCCGCTTCTGCGGCTCCTGTGGCTCGAAGCTCGAGCCACAGGCGGAGGCCCCCGCTCCGCCGGCGCCAGCGGCCACGCCCGAGCCTGCCGAGACCCCACCCGCTGGACAGATGGTGCTCATCCGGCCAGACGGCTCCGAAGGGGGCGCCTACCCGCTGCAGGCCGGCGACAACCTCATCGGCCGCGAAACGGATCCGCTGTTCGAGAACGACTTCTACTTGTCGCCGAAGCACGTGCAGATCACCGTCAATCCCGACAAAATCGTGCTCACGGATCTCGACAGCCTCAACGGCGTGTTTTTCAAGATCTACGAGGACCGCCCCATCGAAGACGGCCAGATCTTTCGCATCGGTCAGGAGCTTTTGCGGTTCGACGCCATCGCCCCCCCCGAGCCCCTGCCCGACGGGACCGAGATCATGGGCAGCCCGAATCCGGGCTACTGGGGACGCGTGGTGGCGGTGGCCGGCGACGGCGTGGACGGCAGCGCCTACCTGCTCAAGGGAGACTCGTTGGTGATCGGGCGGGAAAACGGGGACATCCAGTTCCCCGAAGACGGCTACGTCTCCGGCACGCATCTGCGACTCTCGTACAACAACGGACAGTACGTGCTCACCGACCTCAACAGCTCCAACGGGACCTTCGTCTGCATCGACGGAGAGGAGACCGTCCCGGCCGGGACCTTCGTGCTCGTGGGACAGCAACTCTTCCGGGTAGAGGTCCATTGAATTGAGACGGACTCTTTTGCCGCCCCCGCCGCGCGTGGGATAGACGGGCATGGGGAGGGGAGGCGCGGAGATGGGTCGCTCGAACGACAGCCGCGATCTCCCTCTCGAGCACGCCTTCACTCCCGCCGAGCCCATCCGCAACCCCGACCGTTTCCAGGGCCGCGCCGGCCCGCTCGAACGCGCCCGGCGGGTGCTGAGCGAGCCGGGGCGACACCTGCTCTTGCTCGGCGAGCGGGGGGTGGGGCGCACCTCCTTCGCCTTCACCGCGGCCGCGGGCTACGCGGTGCGCTACCACGCCGCAGGCCTGGGAGACAGCTTTCAACAAATCGTCGCCGGCCTGCTGCCAAGTGCTCCCCCAGCATCGGCCGATCCCCTTCAGGGGGGAGCTCGCATCCACCCTGGCTCCAAAGAATCGTCGGCATCGCCCGAGGAGACCGAGGCGGCCGCGGATCCCGCGGCCGCCGACCCGTGGTCCCTGCTCCGGTCGGACGCCTCCGGCGCGGTGCTCGTCATCGACGATCTGGACCTCGCCTCCCCCGAAGCAATCGCCGGCGGCGTCCTTCCGCTGTTGCGGGCGCTGTCCGATGCCGAGACCCGCACGAAGATGTTCCTGGTCACGCGCCGGGATCGTCCTTTTCCCCAGGATCTGTCGGGTATCGGGTTGAGGCTCTTCGCCCTGGTGCTGGATCGGCTCGACGACGAGGCACTGAGCGCGGTGGTGGCGCAAGGGGCCCGGGCCTGTGGGCTGCGGTTCGCCCCGGATCTGCAGCAGCGCATCGTGCAGGACGCCGAGGGGTTGCCGGGCCTGGTGCACGCCCTCTCCCTGGAGGCCGGCCGCTCGGCCCAGGGGGCTGGACGCAAGACCGCCACCCTCGCCCGCGACTACCTGCCCGCCCTGCAGGTCCTGGTGTCGTCTCTCGAGCCCTCGCTCGCGGCCCACTACGAGGCGGCCACCGCCGGCCGGAGCCGCCGCAACCGCTTCGCCCACGTGCTGTGGGCCGCCGCCCTTTGCCCTCAGGGGCGGTTTGGACTCGCAGAGCTGGAGCAGGGGCTGGCGCGCATCGAGGGCCAGACCGTCCCCCCGCAAGCCTTTGCCGTACACCTTGGGGACCTGCTCAAGCGCGACCTGCTGGTGCGCCTGCGCGAGGGGCGCTACCGTTTCTCCGATCCCGCCATGCGGGCCTACGTCCGGTTGCTGCTGCGCCGGGATCATCCGGCCCTGATGGGAGAAGATCCGCTGCAGCTCGGGCTGCCATATTGACGTCGCCGCTCGCGTTGCCGTATTGACGTTGCCGCTCAGGCTGCCGTATTGAAACGGATTCAACAATCCAGCACCCTCGCGCCATGCTCCCCCTGGCCCTCCTCCGCACCCTTCGCCCTCACCAGTGGGTGAAGAACCTGTTCGTGCTGGCGCCCCTGGTGTTCTCGAAGAACCTGCTGTCGCCGCCCCACGTCGTGCTCGCCCTGACCGCCCTGGGGCTGTTCTGTCTGGCCAGCGGCGAGGTGTACCTGATCAACGATCTGGTGGATCTGGAGCGCGACCGGGCCCACCCTCTCAAGCGCCGGCGCCCCATCGCCTCCGGAGCCCTGCCCACCTCCCTGGCCCGGCTGGTGGCCGCGGCGCTCGGCCCCGCGGTGTTGCTGGCCGCCTTCATGTTGGCGCCCGCGCTCGGTGCCGTGCTCGCCGGCTACCTGGGGTTGAACCTGCTGTACTCGGTGTGGCTCAAGCACCTGCCCTGGGTGGACGTGCTGTGCATCGCCACCGGCTTTTTGCTCCGCGTGCTCGGCGGCGCCCTTGCCCTGGACGTCCCGGCCTCCACCTGGTTGCTGGTGTGCACGGCCCTGCTGGCCAGCTACCTCGCCCTGGGCAAGCGGGCCCACGAGCTCATCACGCTCGGGGAGGACGCCTCCACCGCCCGCACGGTGCTCGGACGCTACCGGCTCTCGCAGCTCCGGGCGGTGATGGCCCTGGTGGCGGTGGCCACCGCCGCTGCCTATGGCCTCTACACCGTGATGGCGAGCACCCGGGAGCTTTTTGGCACCGCGTACCTGGTGGCCACCACCCCCTTCGCCCTCTACGGCCTGTTTCGCTACCACCGGCTCGTGTTCGACCCGCAGCGCGAGCGCAGCCCCACCGAGGAGATCCTGCGGGACGCCCCCTTCCTGGCCAACCTGCTGCTGTGGGCGGCGGCCGTGGTGGTGGTGTTGTACGGGCTACCCGGATGACAGGCCGCGCCCAACCGTTGTATAGTGGGTTTTGGCCCGCCTGGGACCGCCCACGGGGGCCCCCCTTGTGAACGAGGGAAGGTGCGCATGCCACGAGCTTCACGAGCAACCGTTCAGGGGGGATGTCCCATCCCCCCTCGCCCCGAAAAAGCGCGGTTTTTCGGGGCTCACCCCCAATCATCGCGCTTCGCCCCGCTGCAGGGAAAGGCGCCAATTCGCCGTTTTGCGCAGCCTCGGTCCTACGTGACACCTGAACGGTTGCCTGCGCGATTTGCCCCCTCACCTGCATCGACGCCCGCGGCGTCAACCCGGTGGCTGTCCCTTTGGGGGGTGGCGCTGCTGCTCGGGAGCGGCTGCTTGACCGACTTCAGCGGCAGACCGGGCAGCGACGGGGACGCCCGCGCTCCGGACGGGGGAGCCGCCGACGCCGGGGACGCTTCCGGCCTCGACGGCGGGCCGGCCGACGCCGGCCCCGACGCCGGCCCCAACTGCGGAAACGGCGTGCTGGATCCCGGCGAGGAGTGCGACGACGGCAACGCTTCGAACAACGACGACTGCACCAACCTCTGTCTCGAGGCGACCTGCGGTGACGGCCACCTGTGGAGCGGCAACGAGGCCTGCGACGACGGCAACAGCGACCAGACCGACGCCTGCCTCAACGACTGCACCCCCGCCACCTGCGGCGACGGCCACACCTGGAGCGCCATGGAGGGCTGCGACGACGGCAACGATGACCAGACCGACGCCTGCCTCAACGACTGCACCCCCGCTACTTGCGGCGACGGCTGGGTGTGGTCGGGGGTGGAGGGCTGCGACGACCAGGGCCTCGCGGCCGGCGACGGCTGCGACCCGGACTGCGCCGTGGAGACCGGCTGGAGCTGCAGCGGGCAGCCCTCGTCCTGCGCGCCCGTCTGCGGCGACGGATTGCTGCGGGGCGACGAGGACTGCGACGACGGCGACACCCAGTCGGGGGACGGCTGCAGCAGTAGCTGCACGGTGGAAAACGGCTGGAGCTGCGCCGGCGGCGAGCCCTCCGCGTGCAGCCCGATCTGCGGCGACGGCCTGGTGCGCGGCAGCGAGGACTGCGACGACGGCGGCCTGGTGGCCGGGGATGGCTGCAGCCCGAGCTGCACCGACGAGATCCTGCCCCGGCTGTATTGGCACTCGGGCAGCGGCTGGTCCCAGCAGCTCATCACCTACGCCGGGGATCCCCACGCCCCGCACGCCAGCGAGTATCCCATCCGCGCGGCGGCCAACGTGGGCGAAAACGACCAGGCCTACGTGCTCACCGCCACCAGCTACCACGTGCTCCGGCTCTCCACCCGCCAGTGGGTAGCCTCGGGCTCGCTGTCGAGCAAGTTCTCGGGGTTCACCGCCACCTCGCTCAAATCCGGCTTCGGAAACTCCCAGAGCAGCACCTACAGCCGCATCACGCTCATCGTGGGGAGCCAGGCCTACCTGTACGAGGTAACCCACGCCACCGGCAGCGTCTCGGCGGACAGCTCGAATCCCCACCCCATCAACTGGAACGGGCAGCTCGGCGTGACCCCCCCGAGCCCCAGCGACGTCAAGGTCATGTGGCTGGATCTGGACAACGCCCGCGGCTGGGCGAGCTACATCACCTACCACACGATCTGCGGCGCGAGCTGCCTCTGCGGCTCGGGCTGCTACGATCGGGTCTCCCGCTACGGGGGGGTGATCTCCACCGCCAACCAGCTCTACCTGCAGGACGCCGGCTGCTGCTTCGACTTCTACGACGATCCTCTCTGGAGCGGCTGGGGCCCCTTCCCCGACGCCAACCACCCCGCCATCACCGACATGGTCGCCGGGTTCTACTCCTCGGTGCAGGATCGCCTCTACATCATCACCGATCGCTGAGCTGATCGCTGAGCTGATCGCG
>CAYFWA010000143.1:0-6320 GCA_964346625.1 uncultured Myxococcales bacterium | reverse complement strand
GAGCCGAGCGCGGAGCCGAGCGCGGAGCCGAGCGCGGAGCCGAGCGCGGAGCCGAGCGCGGAGCCGAACGCGGAGCCGAACGCGGAGCCGAGCGCGGAGCCGAGCGCGGAGCCGAGCGCGGAGCCGAACGCGGAGCCGAACGCTCCGAGCCGATGGCGGATTGGATATCACCGTAATCGGAATTGACGACCTGCCGCGGCGGGCTGTATGGTGGGCTCGGTGGGGAAATTCCCCGGCGCAGGAGTGAGCCCGGTGCCGACCCAACAACCGAACATGGCGTGTCCGAGCTGCGGCGCGCCCATCGACCCGGATCGTCGCTTCGACGAGGTCTACCACTGCGAATACTGTGGCAACACCGCCTACTTCACCCAGCACGTCGCCGCCGCCGGTGACGCGGGGGTCCAGGGCGCGCCCATCGCCGGGATCTACACCCGCTTCAAGGTAGGCCAGCACGGCACGCTCCGGGGTCAGCTCCACTTCAACATCCTCGGCATGATCCAGGTGCAGTACCCCGGCGGGTACTGGACCGAGTGGCGGCTGCGGGTGGGGGAGCAGGAGTACTGGCTCCAGGAGGACGAGGGAATCTACGTCCTGTTCGACCGCCGCTCCATCGAAGAGCCCGTCCCCCCCATGGAGAGCCTGCAGGCCGGCACCAACCTCGAAGACTGGAACCGTTTGCCCCGCTGGTTCATCATCGAGGTGGCCCAGGCCCGGGTGGTGGGCTTCGACGGGCAGCTCCCCTACCCCCCCATGGTGGGCTCGATGTTCACCTACGTCGATGGCCTGGGGGGCGGGCAGGTGATCTCCATGGAGATCGACAACGAGGGCGCAAGCCTCAGCGTGGGTGACCCGCTGGAGTACGAGGATCTCCAGATCTCCAACGAAGCCGTGGGGGGGTGGTAGATGGCCCTTCAGGCAAGCCAGATCGATTGCAAGGGCTGCGGCGCCAAGGTGGACATCCACGCGGGCCTGCGCACCCAGACCTTCGTGTGCGAGTACTGCGGGTCGGTCAACGAGGGCGAGCAGGTCACCGCCGTCCAGGACATGCAGTCCAAGCGGGAGCAGCACAAGCCCTGGAGCCACCTGCGTCTGGGCATGAAGGCGACCCTGCTGGGCCACGAGTACCAGATCATCGGCCGCATGCGGGCTCAGGAGAAGTACTGGTGGTGGGACGAGTGGATCCTGTACTCGGAGACGGGCTTCCCCATCTGGCTGCAGGAAGGGGAGGGCGGCTTCACCATCTTCCGGGTGTACTACCCCACCTACCCCATCAACCCCTGGACCGCGGGCAGCTTCATCAAGCTGGACAACAAGGGCGGCAACGCCCAGGTCCGGGAGCGCGGCAGCGGGGAGATTGTCTTTTTAGAGGGTGAGTTCACCTGGTCGGCCAAGCCGGGGGAGCAGTTCAACTACCTGGAGGCCTACCGGGGCAAGACCCGCTACAGCATCGAGTACACCGAGCAGGAGATCCAGTTCTTGCGCGGGGAGACCCGCGATCCCCAGTGGATCTACAACCAGTTCGGCATCCAGGAGGCCGTGCCCCCGCCCCTCACCTTCGACGGCCCCGACGACGAGGACGACGACGACGACTGGGACGAGGACTCGGACGAGTTCGAATACCCCAGCTACGCCAAGGGCGACTCCGGGGGCATGGCCGCGAGCACCAAGGTGCTGCTCGGCGTAGCCTTCCTCATCGGGCTGGGGCTGCTGATCTTCTCGGCCATCGGCTCCAAGAAGGGCAAGCTGTACAAGTCCGTCACCTTTCCCGCCCGCGCCGCCACCAGCAAGGACAACGGCGTGCTGGTGCGCGGCACCGACGGTAAGCCCCTGGCCGTCGAGCTCCCGAAGGTGAGCGGCGCCTACGAGCTGCGGCTCGCCTCCTCCTCGCTGGGCAAGCGCGGCATCAAGGGCGGCAAGTGCTGGTGGACCCAGGTGGACTTCCTCAAGGAGCGCTCCGAAAAGGAGCTCAAGAAGATCGAGGCCTACCTGCGCAAGGAAGGCGAGAAGGTGGACCAGTGGGCTCGCTACCAGGTGATCCACCGGGTCAACGCCTGGTTCGGGCGCTACTGGGGAATCGACGAGGGCGAGCGCTGGAACGAAAACGACTACGTGCGGGCCCACTACTTCCGGCCCAAGGATCCGGGCCCCTACTACCTGCGCGTGTACGCCAGCAACTGCTCGGACTACAAGAGCCGGCGGGCCAACCCGGTAAAGCGGGCGAGCCTCACGGTGGCCATCTACCAGGGCGTCTGGATGACCCGCTGGACCTTCTGGGCCGGTATCGTGCTGGTGGGGCTCGTGGTGTTCGTGGTGGCCTGGCGGCTGTTTTCGGACGACTGATGACTGAGGAACCGACATGGGAATCATCGGAAAGATCTTGATCGGGCTGCTGGCCCTCGGCTCTCTGGGGGGCGTCTGGATGGCCATGTCCGGCTACGGCGCCAAGCCCATGAAGGGCGCGGCGGCCTATCGCCCCAACGTGCGTAGCGGCTCGGTGGGGCACTCCCGCGGCTACTACTACGGCGGCAAATACTGAGCGCGGCGCGGCAGCCCCGCGCAGCGACACGAGAAACAGGTTCGGAACCCCGGCCCGCAACAGACGGGCCTCCCGGCTCCCCAAAGCCGGTCACGACCCCGGAGGAAGGTACCATGCGAGGCAAGTTGCGGTTCGCGATGATCTGCGGGATCGTTCTCATCTTCGGCGCGTCCGCCGTGGCGGTGGGCAAGCGGGCCAAAAAAGAGGGGGACGACGACAAGGACAAGACCGAGGCGGTGGCCAAGCCGGCGGCTCCGGTGGCCGGGGCCGATGCCGACGCCCCCAAGATCGACGTCAAGTGCAACATCCCGCCCATCAAGGTCAACGTGACCCCGGCCGCGGCGCCCCCGGCCGGCGGCAAGGCCGCGGGCAAGACCGGCAAGATCGCCAAGGCCCCGCTGCTCGACTGGTCGAAGATCGGCAAGGACATGCTCCTCACCGTGATCTTTTCCCTGCTCGGCCTGGTGGTGGCGCTGTTCGGCTACTTCGTCTACCACTGGATCGTGCCCTTCGATCTGCGCAAGGAGCTCGAGATCGACCAGAACACGAGCCTGGGCATCGTCCTGGGGGCGATCATCCTCGGGCTGTGCATCATCGTGGCCGCCGCCATCGCCAGCCCCTGACGTCTTCTGAACCGCTGAGCTCATCCCCGTCGAAGGGCCGGGGGAGGGTCTTCCTCCGCCCCGCCGACTGATGCAGGGCGCCGTCTGCCGGGCCATCCGCCCACAGGCAATCTGGCGCTCGAGCAACCTAAGGGAGCTGATCAAAAAAAATTAGTTTGCCAAGTTGGCGCGCGAGGCGCGCGGCTGGCAAGACGCGACGACGGCGCGTACTGGGCGTACGTAACGGAGGAGCAACGCAGCCAGCCGCGATGGATCGCGTGCCAGATGGTAAATTAATTTTGACCAGGGCCCTAAATGACGGACTCCAAGGAACAAAGCGGGGGCCCGGCCCCGGATCCCTCTGCCGAAGCGGGCGGGGTCGCGACGCCCGCCTCCGAGGCGCCCGCCCCCGAACCGCCCGCTGCCCAGGAGCCACCGGCGACCGCCGCCGGCCCCCGCGATGGCGGGCCCACCGACGGTGGGCCGCGCCGCGCCGGCGAAAGCGCGGTGCTGCTGATCTCGGTGTTCGTGGTGGCGAGCTGCGGCATCGCCTACGAGCTGGTCATCGGCGCCACGGGCTCGTACATCGCCGGCGACGGGGTCACGCAGTTTTCCCTCACCATCGGGATCTACCTGTCGGCCATGGGGCTCGGCTCCTTTTTGTCGCGGCAGGTGCGCACCCGGCTGCTGTTCACCTTCATCTCCGTGGAGGTCGTGCTCGCCCTGGTGGGGGGCTTCGCCAACGCGATCCTGTTTCTCGTCTACGGGTTCCTCACCGGCTACGAGGTGGTCTTCTACGCGCTGCTGATCTTCATCGGCACCCTGGTGGGGATCGAGATCCCGCTGCTTCTGCGGCTGCTGTCCACCTACGGGAAGCTGCGGATCAACGTGGCCAACGTCCTCGGCTTCGACTACCTGGGCGCCCTGGTGGTGGCGGTCGCCTTTCCTCTGGTGCTGCTGCCCGCCCTCGGCCTCATGCGCACCTCGCTGGTGTTCGGGCTGCTCAACATCGCGGTGGCCCTCGGCAACCTCATCTACTTTCGGCGGGCGCGGCTGCCCAGGGCCCTGCCCGTGAGCGCGGTGCTGGTGCTGGTGGCGCTGCTGGCCGGCTTCGCGGGTGCGAGCCGCCTGATCCGGCTCGGAGAGGCCGAGCAGTACGACGACGAGATCATCCTCACCAAGCAGACCCCCTACCAGCGCATCGTGCTCACCCGCTGGCGCGACGAGCTGCGGATGTACCTCGACCGCAACATCCAGTTCTCCAGCCGCGACGAGTACCGCTACCACGAGGCGCTGGTCCACCCCGTGCTGTCCACCATCCCCAACCGCGATCGGATCCTGATCCTGGGGGGCGGCGACGGACTCGCCCTGCGGGAGGTGCTCAAGTACGGGGACGTGAAAAAGGTCACCCTGGTGGACCTGGATCGCCAGCTCGTAAAGCTGTGTCGCACCAACCCGCACATCCGTCGCCTCAACCAGGGGGCGCTGGACGACCCCCGCGTCCAGCTCGTCTACCACGACGCCTGGGCGTGGCTGCGCGAGGGCACCCACGGCCGGTTCAACGCCGTGCTGGTGGACATGCCCGATCCCTCCGGCGAGAAGGTGGCCAAGCTCTACAGCCAGGGGTTCTACCGGTTGGTGCGCCGCCACCTGGCCGCCGACGGCGCCGTGGCGGTGCAGTCCACCTCCCCCTACTTCGCGCCGGCGGCCTTCTGGTGCATCCACCGCACCCTGGAGGCCGCCGGGCTCACGGTGACCCCCATTCGAATCCACGTGCCCACCTTCGGGCAGTGGGGCTTCAACCTCGGCAGCCACCGGCCCCTGCCCTACGCGCAGAGCGCCCCCCGGGTGAAGACCCGCTACCTCACCCGGGAGATGTGGCCAACGGTGTTTGCCTGGCCCGGCGATCAGAAGGAGCTGGACGTGGAGCGCTCCACCCTCGACAACCCCCGAGTGATCCACTACTACCACCAGGGCTACCGCCAGTTCTATCGCACGCGCACCGGCGACGCCGCGCGCAAGCGCCGCCAGCGCTGAGACGGCGCCCCTACCGCCCCCGCGCGGCGCGGCGGGCGCCGCCGCCAATCATGACCCGGGTTCCGCTAGCGCCGCTGCAAATCCGCGGGCGCCGCCGGATCACTGCCCAGCGGTGACGGTGAACTCCTTGGCCGCCAGGCGCTGCTCCTGCTCGTTGAACACCGCGCAGCGCCAGTTGCCCTCGTGCCCCTTGCGCAGCCTCACGTACGCCCAGGTCCGCCAGACGTGGCCCACCCCCACCCGCAGCCGCACCTGGTGAAACACCTTGCCGTCGTGATGCCAGACCACCCGCAGCTTGCGCTCGGGACCCTTGGGGTTCTTGGCGTCGATGTAGCAATAGACCCGCTCGTCCGGCAAAGAGAAGGCGCTGGCCTCGCCCACGGGCTTGCGCTCCTCCACCTTCCGGGCCAACAGCACCCGCTCGATTTCCAGGCCCTGGGGATCGGTCTCGGGCGCCTCGATCTCTTTTTCGAGGGTAGCCGGCGGCACCGCGGGAGGACCCACTGCGCCGCCGGCCGCGCCCGCGTCGCGGGCCACCGCCGGCCGACGGGCCGGATCCGGCGCCGGGCTCCTGGCGCCGGCGTCACGGGGCCGCGCTCGCCGCGGCGCCGCGGCGCCGGCGGGACCGGCCGCGAGCCGGGAGCGCAGCCGGGCCTCGACGCGGGGCAGCTCCTCGCGCAGCCGCCGCTTCACCTCCTGCTCGATCTTGCGATCCAGCTCCGCCCGCACCCGCTCGTGCACGTCCTTGGCGAGCTGCTCGCGATCCGGGCCGCAGCCCGCGCCCGCAGCGTTCAATCCAGCGAGCGCCAGCGTCGCCAGGGCGCCGCTCAGCAAAGCTCGCGTAGCCAGGAGGCGCAGACGCGCAGCTCCCCGTTCGTGGCTCGCGGTTTCGTGCTGCTCGTGGTCTGGCTTCATGTCGTCGGCTCCTTCGGGACGCTGGGGTCCCCATTCCTACCATCAGTTGGTCGCGCCAGCCACTGGAGTGCATCCGATCAAGCTACCCCACCGAAGACGCCGCGCCTTCCCCGACCGCCGGCGAATCCCAGGATCGCTCACCGAGCCAGGCCCCCAACTTTTTCGCAGTTCCGCAGGCCGGCTCCGGCGTCCGGCTCCGGCGTCCGGCTCCGGCGTCCGGCTCCGGCGTC
>CAYFWA010000142.1:3223-11444 GCA_964346625.1 uncultured Myxococcales bacterium | reverse complement strand
CCGAGCTTCCGAGCGGCACGATTGACACCCTGCCCGTTTCGGCACTACCCTGGAATCATTCAACCCGTACCCGGGGAACCGGCGAAAGTGAGGGCACCCATGAGACTATCTTCCATTGCGCTGAAAGTGACTGCTTGCTGCGTGGCCATGACCCTGACCACGCTCGTGATCCCGGGCTGCGGCGACGACTCCGGCGTGGGCCAGGAGAAGACCTGTGACGACGGGCTGGACAACGACGGCGACGGCCAGATCGACTGCGCCGACTCCGACTGTCTCACCGCCGAGGTCTGCGACGCCAGCGAGATCGACTGCGGCGACGAGTTCGACAACGACGGCGACGGCGACATCGACTGCGACGATTCCGACTGCGCCGGGGACGCCGCCTGCGTGGAGACCGCCTGCGACGACGGGCTGGACAACGACGGCGACGGCCAGACCGACTGCGCCGACTCCGACTGCCTGGGCACCGCCGCCTGCGGCGAGAGCGACTGCGACGACGGCTCGGACAACGACAACGACGGCGACATCGACTGCGACGACTCCGACTGCGAGGGCGATCCGGCCTGCATCGAGACCAACTGCACGGACCAGCTCGACAACGACGGCGACGGCGACACCGACTGCGCCGACTCCGACTGCGAGGTGGAGACGGTGTGCGGAGCCACGGAGTTCGACTGCACCGACGGCTTCGACAACGACGGCGACGGCGACATCGACTGCGACGACTCGGAGTGCGCGGACCTGGAGAGCTGCAACATGAACTGCCTCGAGGTGCTCGGCTGCGCTCAGGACTGCGGGACGGACCTCGCCTGCGTCCAGGGCTGCTCCGCCGGGGCGTGCCCCAGCGGCGAGACGGCCTGGAACGGGCTGTCGAACTGCATGATCAATAGCTGCGGCATGGCCTGCATGAACGGCGTGGACAGCCCGGCCTGCCTCGACTGCATCAACACGCACTGCAGCACCCAGATGAACGAGTGCATCACCAACACCTGCGAGGAGCCCGGCGAGACCGACTGCGTAGACGGCGTGGACAACGACAGCGACGGCGACACCGACTGCGCCGACTCCGACTGCGCCGCCGAGCCGGTCTGCGGCGGCAGCGGCGAGACTTGCGGGGAGCTGCTGCTGTGCGCCCAGAACTGCGCCGCAGACGTGACCTGCATGGCCGCCTGCCGAGACAACGGGTGCCTGAGCGCCCAAGCGGCCTACGACGACGTCACCGCGTGCATGTCCGGCAACTGCCTCAGCGAGTGCATCCTCAGCCCGACCGGGACCTGCGAGGACTGCCTGGCCACCAACTGCATGCAGGAGCTGGCCGAGTGCGTCTCGGACACCTGCCAGTCCGGCGGGGAGACCGAGTGTAACGACGGCCAGGACAACGACGGCGACAGCGCTACGGACTGCGACGACCCGGATTGCAGCGCCGACCCGCGTTGCAGCGCCTCCACCGAGATCAACTGCGACGACTCGGTGGACAACGATGGCGACAGCCTCGTAGACTGCAACGACACTGACGACTGTGCGGACCACGTCGACTGCGGTGGCGTCGGGTGGAACTGCCTGGCGATCCAGACCTGCGCGGCCGAGTGCGGCACGGACATGACCTGCGCCACCGACTGCCGGGCGGGGGGCTGCGCCGACGCCCAGGACGCCTTCGACGACGTGGCGACCTGCAGCTACTCCAACTGCCTCACCGACTGCATCACCGACCCGCAGTCCACCGCCTGCACCACCTGCACGGCCAACAACTGCGGTACCGAGCTCACGGCCTGCGGCGCCAACACCTGTAGCTGATCCCCGGGGGGGGACTTCTCCCCCCTGCAGCCCACTGCCTGCCCCTTTTCTCCCCCTCCCATGGCCAGGGCACACCGACGGGGCGGTGCGCGCCTCCCCCCACCCTCGACGCCGCCGGCACGATCTACATCAGCCTCGAGACCGGCCACCCGTGATCCCTGCGCTCCGACGGCACCGTGAAGTGGATCTTCGAGCTCGGCCACCAGGTGAGAATCTCCCCCCCCCTGGGCAGCGACGGCACCCTGTACGTGTCCTCACACGACCAGCGCCTGTATGCCATCGGGGAGGCGTTCCGGTGAAGATGTTCCGCTAAACGCGCCGGTCGGGATCACCTCGGGTGGAGCTCCACCCCGGTGCGCGCCGCGCCGCACCAGTCGCCGAGCAGCTCCGCGTACCTCTCCGCCCAGTGCGTGAGGCGGCCGGTGGGCTCGTCGGTGGGCGCGTACAAGACGGCCACCACGCGGCGGGTCTCGCCCGGCTGGACCTTGGTGGCCATGCAGTCCTTGACCGGGTTGCCGCAGGGGACCCCTTCGGGCAAAGACGCGGGAGGATCCTCTGGACCAAAGTGGTGGGGAAAAAGGGCCGGGCTGGCCAGCAGCAGCAGATCCTGCAGATCGATCTCCTGTCCGGAGGGGTTGAACACGTACCGCTCGCCGGGCCGGCCCCGGCGCAAAATCAGGTGCGCCCCCGAGCGGTCGGTGTCGAAGATGGTGCCGGGCAGGCCGGATCCCAGGCTCACGTAGTTGTTGCAGTCCACCGGCGGCAGCACCGCCGGGAAGCGGTCCTTTTGGGCCGCCTGCAGCAGGAACTCGCTGGCCGGCTTGGAGCGCCCGCTGGGCTTGTACTTGCCGTGGCGGAGCATGTCACGCACGCCGCGCTTGCGCGCCGGCGGCCAGAGCGCCTCGCCCTGCTCGCGGGCCTGTGCCACCAGGGCGGCGAGGGCCTCGGGCAGGGCCTCGGTGGGCGCCGGCGGCGCGAGGTCCTCAGCCCAGATCAACGCCGGGCGGCAAGGGCACGGGTCGAGGGAGGCGGCGATCTCAAGCTGGGGGGCCATGGCGCGAAAACCTCCTGGATCAGGCCGCAGTGCGCTGGAGCAGCCACGCCATGTTCTCGCCCAGGGTCCGCATCACGGACAGGGCCTCCTCGTCTTTGTCCACCTCGCCCTTGGCGCCGCCAAAGCCCAGGTTCCAGTAGCTCGAGCCCACCACGATCATCTGCCCGATGAGAAAGAAGTGGTTGAGGGTGTCGAAGGTGTGCATGGCACCGCCCCGCCGCGCCACCACGATGCCGGCGCCGAGCTTGCGCTTGAGCAGATCGCCGTTGGCCCGCGACACCATCCCGGCCCGATCCATGAGCGCCTTCATCTCGGCGGTCACGTCGGAGAAGTACGTGGGCGAGGCCAGCAGGACGCCATCGGCCTCGATCATCTGCTGCAGGTGCTCGTTGAGCCGATCCTCGGTGACGCTGCAGCGCTGGTCCTGCTTCGCCTTGCAGCGGTAACAGGCGCGACAGCCGGCCAGCGGCTCCCCGGCCAGCTGGATCATCTCCGTGTCCACTCCGGCCTCCTGCAGCGGACCGAAGGTCTCGGTGATCAATCGCGCGGTATTGCTGTTCTTGCGTGCGCTGCCGTTGAACGCGATCACTCGCATGTGGGCTGCTCCTTGCTCTTCCGGATCTCGTTGTTCTTGTGAATCTTTTGGCCTGTCTGGCGCCTCCGCGCTCCCCTGCGTATCGAGGGAGCCCGTTCATCGGGCCACCGAGAGGCTACCACTTATGGTCTCGCGACGGGAGGGGTCCAGACCTCGCCTCTCCCGGGTTATCCATGGAATCTTTCACCCATACGAGAAACGGAAGATCGAAACACCGTCCCCATTCAGCCCAGCGTCCCCATTCAGCCCGGCTGCACTGCGCGATCAGATGAACTGCAGGTCGAGGTACGGATCCTGCAGGCGCTCTGGCTCGCGGTCCACGAGGCTACCCGCGCGCACGAGGGCGGCGATGTCGGAGCGAAACCGCTGGCAGGGCAGCCCCCGCAGCGCCCGGCGCAGCGGATCCTGCGACGCGAGCCCCACGTGGATCATGTGGTAGCCCTGCCCCGCGTGGTCGTTGATCACCGCGGCCAACAGCGCGCGAAGCACCCGCGGGTCGCGATCGCGCACCGCCAGCCGCGTGACGGTGAGGCTCCGAAAGGCCTCGCCCGGCGCGGGCAACGGCGCGGTGCCGGGCCGCAGGCGACGCACCAGGGGCCACAGCCGCCGCCCCCACGAGAGCAGCGGTGGGTAGCGCAGCACCACGATGCGGTGCACGGCGTGCATGTCCCAGGCCACCAGCGCGCCCACGAGGCGCCCACCGCGCTCGGCGAGGTAGTGGCGCTCGAGGCCCTGGTCGGGGCGCCGGGCGGCGGCGGCTTCGAGGTCCGCTGCGGTGGTGCGCGGGGCGAAGGGGCGCCGCCCCACGGTGTCCTGGTAGAGCCGGGCGAAGGCCTCCAGATCCGCGTCGCCTCGATGGGCCCGGCGGACCTGGGGCGTGCCCGGCCCCCGCGGCGGGCGCACCCGGCCGAGCAGCAGCACGTTGGCCGCCTCGAAGCCGCACAGGGGCTGGCTACGCCATTGATCCGTGCGGTGCGAGTCCACCACGCGCTTCGCCGGCGCGTTGCCCCGCTTGACCAGACAGAAGCCCACCGACACGTCCTCGGGCAGATCCCGCTGCACGAAAACCGCCGCGCGCTCGGTGGAGCGCCGCCCCCGCTCGGTGGGGAGCACCCGGGCGTCCCCGGCGTACAGGCAGCGCCCCTCGCGGCGGCCGTCCCATCCCGGATACAGCCCGTACATGAAGTAGCCCCGCAACGCCTCGCCCCGATACAGGCCGGCGTACCGATACTCGTCGTAGACGAGCGCCGGCCAGGCGAAAAAGTCCGCGCCCCTTTCGAACCGGAAGGTGAAGTCCGCGCCGATGGGGCAGGCGCGATTCACCGCCTGCAGGTCCCGGGCCCACGCGCGGTCCACGAAGCGAAGCTGTAGCGGCTCGGTCATCGGTTCACACGGCCTCCCACGCGGCGCTCACCCGATATCCGCCGGGACGATCCCATAGAAGGGGAACCGATCGGTGTGCTGGAGCTGCCGACCGAGGCCCCGGTGCAACCGGACGCGGTCCGCCAGCGAGGCCGGCGGTTGGCGGTCGGCGTGGAGAAACCGCCAAACCACCCGCAAGGGGCGCCCCTCTCGTTCGCTGCGGTCCGCGAGCACCTGCAGCAGACGGTGAAAGTCCCGGGGCGGCAGCCAGTCCACCACGTTGGACAAGTGCGCCTTGCAAAAGGCGCCGGACGGCGCCTCGCGCGCGTGGTCCACCAGATCCACCTGGCGGAAGGTGAGGTGGCGCAGGCGCGCCCGCGCCCGTGTGAACCCCTTTTCGGACAGGTAGCTGGGCACCGCCTCGGGTGACAGCACGCGGCCGAGCACGGTAAGCTGCAGCAGATGATTGCGGTCGGCCCGCGTGGCGGTGCACAGCCAGCGAAACTGCTCGAAGAACTGCTCCCCCAGCGAGCGCTGACCCTCGCGCTGGCTCAGGCCGGTGGGATCCATGCCCCGACGCGCGTAGATCCGGGGGTGAAACGCGACGCGGAACACCGCTCGCAGCGCCCACCGATCCACCTCCCGGTCGAAAAACGCCCGCTGCTGGGCCAGCGTCTCGCAAGAAAAAAGCCGCATCACCCGCCGGCGCCCGAACACGGGCAAGACCAGCCGCACCACGGTGCCCACGTACCGCTCGTAGCGCCCCGCCCAGATCGCCCCTCGGCGCACCGCCCCCCGGTGGGCGCGCCAGAAGCGCGGCGCGTCTGGCGGCAGATGGGAAAGCAGCCGGTGGAAGTGACCCTCCCGGATGCGTGGCGGGGCGGGTAGAAACCCGAGCAGCTCGAGGGCCGCCGCCCGCTCGAGGTGGGCCACCGCCGCGGCCTTGAGCCGGCAGAGCTGGAGCTGGCCCGGGTGGATGTCCACGGCCTCCACCCGGTCGGCGCCCAACGCCAGCAGCGACAGCGGCAGATCCCCCGCGCTGGCCACCGAGAGCACGCGATCCGCCTCATTGAGCTCCAGGGCCGCCGCCTCGGTGCGCTCGTCCTCTTGCGACAGGCCGAAGTTGTACGGTACCCGTTTCGGGCTCATGGCGACTCCTGGCGTTGCCGGTAGCCGCCGCCGGACACCTGGTCGTAAAATCCGTGGGTCCGCGCCAGCTCGTCTAGCAGCTCTACGTGCCGCGGCTCCACGCGACCCACCAGGCGGAGCCCGCGAACCCGACCCGGCTCCAATCCCAGGATCATCGCCTCCGCGGCGCAGCAGAAGGCCATCCCCGGAGCCGAGGCGGCGCTCATGACGAAGGACGCGGCGCCGGGGACGCTCACCAGGCCCGCCAGTGGCACCACGGTGACGTGGGGCAGCGCCCGGGCCTCGGCCGACACCGCGCTCGGGGTGGAGATGTCCGCGATGACCACGGCGCCGCGGCCCCCGAGGTGGGACGGATAAATCAGCGGCTCGTTGGTGTTGGTGGCGATGGCCACCGCGTCGACGCGGGCTAGCTCCCGAAGCTCGGTGGAGATCTCCAGGGTGGGCGGCGCCCGAGAGCCCCACCGCGCGCCCCAACTCCGGAGCAGCCGCTGGCGGGCCTGCTCGAGCCGGGCGCGGTTCCGCCCCACCAGCAGCACCTCGTCGAACCGCGGCGCCTCCGCCGCCGGTGACGTCAGGTGCGCCACGAGCCCGGCCCCGATGTTGCCTGCGGCGCCCACCACCGCGAGCCGCGGCGGGGCACCGTCGCGCCCGAGCCCGGCCTGCACGCAGGCCCGACGAAGCTGCAGGGCGCCGGTGGCGACCGTGAGGGTGTTGCCCGTGGTGAGCTGAACTCCGGGGGGGGCGACGAGGGCCTCCCCGTCCCGCGACAGGATGCTGGTGAAGGCCCCCAGGGCCACCACCTCGCAGCCCTGGTCGGCGGCGCGGTCCACGGCCTCCTGGATCCGCTCCACCACGCGGGCGCGGTCGCCGGCGCGGTGCAGACCCTCCAGGGTGGCCACGTCCCCCGGGATGGAGAAGGTGGCGAACCACAGCCGGTCATCCAGCAGGTTCTCCGCCGAGACCATCACCGGCCGCAGCTCGGTGAGCGCCATGAGCTTGTGGGCCAGCTCCCGGCGCGCCGCGCGGCTCAGGCGCGCCAGGCCGGGATCCGCCAGGGCGAGCTCCCGCTCCGGGTGCACCAGATGATTCAGAAATCCCACCCGCGCCGCGCGGGCAGCGGGAGGATGCACGAGCACCGGAAGGGACCACCTCCCCGCCGGCGCCGCCGGCGCCGCGGGCGCCGCGGGGGAAGCGTCGAGCCGCTGCTCCTCCTGCACCAGGGGCCCGAGCAGCTCGCCGGTGTCACGATCGCGCAGCGCGCGGCAGAGGGCCGCCAGCGCGGCCTCGAGCTGATCGAGGTCCTCGTCGCGAACGAAGGCGCTCGGCTCCACGCGCAGGGTGAAGGGCGCCGAGAGGGTGGGCAGCATCCGCACGGCGTGACGGTCGAGCAGCCAGCTCGCCGCGAGGGATCCCAGCAGCTCGCGCTCCGCGAAGATGCGCAGGAGCACGGACCCCGTGACGCACGCGGGGCTCAGCGTAACGCCCTGCATCAAACCCCGGCCCCCCACGGCGGACACCACCTCCGGGTAGCGCCGCACAAGGGCCGCCAGGCGGGCGCCGAGCGCCTGCCCCCGCTCGGCGGCCCGGCCAGGGACGTCCTCCTGGTCGATGACGTCCAGCACCCGCGCGGCCACATGGCTCGACAGGGCGTCCCCGGCGAAGGTGGAGGAGTACAGCGTGTCGAAGCGCTCCACATAGCGGTGCCGCTCGACGGCCAGCGCCGAGATCTTGGCCACGCCGCCCCCCAGGGCCTTGGCGAACAGGTAGTAGTCGGCGGTCACTCCCTGGGAGGCGAGCCAGGAGCCGCAGCGGCCGAGCCCCGCCTGGATCTCGTCCATGATCAGCGGAAAGGGGTGCGCGCCGAGCGCGGCCAGCACCGCGGCCGGCACCTCGCGGACGCCCCCCTCGCCGAGCACGGGCTCGGCGATGGCCGCGATGACCCCGTCGAGGGTCACCTCCCGAAACCGCAGCTCCCCGTCACCGACGTCGGGCACCTCCACCGTGATCCGGTGGCGGGCCACGGCCTGCTCCACCCTGGCCGCGAAGCCCGCCGCCGCGGCGCGGGAGGCCTCGCCGCCCGGCGCCTCGGAACCCGGCACCTCGCCGCCCGGCGCCTCGGAACCCGGCCCCTCGCCAACCGGCACCTCGCGATCCGGCGCCTCGCCGCCCGGAAACTCACCGCCCGGCGCCTCGCCCTCCGGCGCCTCGCCCTCCGGCGCCTCGCAACCCGGCGCCTCGCAACCCGGCGCCTCGCAACCCGGCGCCTC
>CAYFWA010000142.1:0-3123 GCA_964346625.1 uncultured Myxococcales bacterium | reverse complement strand
CCGGCGCCTCGCAACCCGGCGCCTCGCAACCCGGCGCCTCGCAACCCGGCGCCTCGCCGCCCGGAAACTCACCGCCCGGCGCCCCGCCGCCCGGCGCCTCGCCGGCGCCTCCGCTCCAGGGCAGAAACTCCGCGCGCAGCCCCGTCAACGCGGCGAAGGGCTGGCGCTTCGCCGCGTCCGAAAGCACGCTCCGCGCTCCGAGACTGTGCCCGTGGAAGCTCCCCTCGAGCGCCAACACCACGGGCGGGCGCTCGTGCAAGGCGGCCTCGAGCCGCGCCACGGCGGCCTGCGTCTCCACCGGGAACCGCCCCCCCACCCGCTGCCGTAGCTCCCGCACCAGCCGCTCGACCCGCTGCTGTCTCTCCAGCGCCGCGTGGGCCAGGGCCATCTCCACCGCCTCGGCCCCGGTGGAGCCGAAGCGCACCACGTAGGAGGCGCCCGTGTGGCGGCCGAGGCGCTCGCTGAGCCGGCGAGCCAGGGCTCCGCTCTCTGTTCGGCGCGACCCCTGGTCGGCGAGGCAGACCCGGGTGCCGTCCAGCATTTCGCGGGCGGCGTCGAGCACCGCGGGGTGGTTGTGCCCGAGCAGGTTGCCCCCATAGCCGCCCACGCAGTCGAGCACCTCCACCCGGCGCCCCGCCTCCTCGTAGACGAGACGATCCCCGCGGCCGGACACGTAGCGCTTGTCCAGCCGCGCCAGGCGCAGCAGCCGGCCGAGCCGCGGCAGCACGTAGCGCTGGTCCGCGCTGCCGAGCTGCCCCTCGCGATCCACCACCCGCAGGTCCTCGCCGCTGGCGTGCCGGGCGGTCAGGCGCTCCACGAGCCGGCGGTGGCGCTGCGCGAGCTCGGCATGGCGGACGTTCCCCTTGCGAGTACGGAGCGGGGGCCCGGCGACACAGGCGAACCGGCCCACCGTCAGGTGGCGGGCCTCGAGCCCGTCGAGCCGCGAAAAGAGGCGGTCGTTGCGCACCTCCAGGGCCTGCTCGATGCGGCGCAGCACCGCGACGTCGGTGAGGCCCCTGCCCTCCCGTGAAGGCGCGCCGCTCGCCCCTTCGTCCGTTTCATCCCAGACACCGTCCTCCCCGGCCCAAAACACGAGCGCCGCGAAGCCGGGCTCGTAGCGCAGGGGGAGCCACTCCACGTGGTGGACGGGCAGCTCCCGCTCCAGGGCCTCGTACAGCCTTTCCAGCCGCGCCCGGGCCACCTTCACGCCGAAGCCGTCGTTGATGAAGTCCGCCGCCTCCCGGCCCAGGTGCTGCAGCGATCGCCCGTCGTAGCGCACCAGGTCCCCGGAAAAGAACCAGGGGTCGCCCTCATCGGCTCCGCTCTCTCCCTCCGCAGCCTGCCTGCCCGGCCCCGGCCGCCTCCGGGCGGCCGGGGCCGGGCAGGCACAGCAAGAAGACGTATCTGGTACCTCGTCCGACTGAGAAATGCTGGCACCGATGCCGGGTTCGGCTCCGATGCCGGCTCCGGCGCCGGCTCCGGCGCCGGTTCCGGCTCCGGTTCCGGTGCCGGTTTCGGGCTCAAACTGCAGATAGCCGGCGAAGCCGAAGGGAGAGCGCACGTGCATCCGGTACACGTCTGCCGGGTGCCCCGGCGCCGGCTCCAGGCCGACGCGGACGCCGGGCAGCGGGTTGCCCAGCGCCGGAGGTCGACCGTCCAGCGGTCCCGGCGCCAGGGTGGACAGTACCTGCAGGGTCTCGGTCATGCCGAAGGCGTTGTGCAGCGCCACGCCGAGGGACGCCTCCACGCGCCGGCCCGCGTCCCCCGCAAAGGTCGCGCCGCTGGACACCAGACACCGCAGGTCGCGGTAGCAGCTCTCCTTGAGGTCGGGGAACACCCGCCCCAGCTCCAGCAGGGTCCGCACCACCGCCGGGCCGCCGGTGACGTGGGCCGGCCGCATCCGGCGCAGCAGGGAGCGCACCCGCGCCGGGTGCTCGGAGAACCACTCCGGGTGGATGAGACACAGCGGGGTCCGGGTCCACAGCGCGTTCCAAAAGGCCCGCAGCCCCATGGAGTGGGCCAGCAGCACGCACAGCGCCCGCCCCCCCTGTCGCTCGGCCGAGAACAACCCGGCCGCCTCCCAGGCCGCGCAGCTTTGCAGAAACGCCCCCTGGCGGTAGCGCACCAGCTTGGACTCGCCGCTGGTGCCCGAGGTGGTGAGCAGCAGACACTCGGTCTCTGGCCCCGTGCCCTGCCCCACCGCCCGTACGGCCGGGTCCCGCGGATCGGGCGACGACCGGGGCGCTCGCCGCAGCGCCTCGACCAGCCCGACGTCCCGCTCCAGATCGTAGGCCACGAGGCCCTGCCGCTCCAGCTCCCCCTCGAGCTCCGCGAGCAGCGCCCGATCCGTGTCGTGCCCCTGGGGCCCGCCCAGCTCGGCCGGAGCCCACAGCACCGCCCGGGCCTCCGACCGCGCCAGCCAATCCCCGAGGTGCTCCCGGTCCACGGCCATGGGAAACAGCACCCGCAGCCCCGCGGCCGACAGCCCCGCGTAGGCCACCGCGACCAACAGCTCGCTGGTGCGCGGGAGCCGGATCAAACACACCGTGTCCCCCGGCCGCAGCCCGGCTCCGCCCCGGAATCCAGCCCCTGCGCTCGGCTCGAGCCGCGCTGGCGACGCCTCGCCCGTGGCCGCGAGGCCGGCCCCGGGGTCGCACGCGGAGCCTGTCGCGGGTTCGCCTCCCCGCGCCCCCCGCGCCCCCCGCGCCACCCGCGCCCACCGCGCCACCTGCAGCGCGGCGTGGCGCAGGGTGCGCAGCGAGACGTCGAAGGTCTCGGTCCCCACCACCCCCAGCAGCACCGGCTCCAGATCGGGCTGCGTATCCGCGCCCGAATCGGCCTGCGCACCGCCTTCGGCAGAAAGGTCGTCGAAGAGAAGCGCCGCGAGATTCTCCACCCGCGGAGACGGCGGAGCGGGCGGCTCGGCCTCGAGGATCACGCGGAATCGCGCATCGGAAGGGGCCCGCTTGGGCGACTCGGTGCTTTGGGTGCTCTTGAACTCAACCATCGCGCAGTGAACCGACCGGAGGTAGTTAGGCCCCGATCACGAATTATCTGATCGTTCAGGCTGCCGATCCATCCCGGCTGGCTGCGTGAGCTCGCTTCGCTCGCGGGTCTGGACTG
>CAYFWA010000141.1:0-11537 GCA_964346625.1 uncultured Myxococcales bacterium | reverse complement strand
GGGCCGCTCCCGGGGGCGGGGCCGCTCCCGGGGACCCGGCACGTCGAGGTCCAGCTCCGGAAGGCCGAGCCGGCGGGCGGCGCTGGGGCGGCGCGCGGCGGGCGGGGACGAGCGCCGGCCCGCCGGTGCCGGGCGTGCCGGGCGTGCAGCCCGGGCGCGTGAGGCGTGGCGCGCGGGTACCGGGCGCGCGGCGCGGGGGGGCGGGGCCCGACGCGCGGGTGCCGCACGGGGGGGCTCCTTGCTGCGGGCAGACGGTGCGGCGGGTGCGGCATTCGCCAGGGGGGCGAAGAGCACGGCGAGCACCGCACAGGACAGCGCGCAGCGTAAACGGGTTGCCCTCGCTATGGACAGAGCCATGGCTTCTCCTTGCAAATCGTCACCACCTCGGAGAGCCGGGCGCGCCGCGGGCCCCACCGCTCGCCCCGGAGCCCCCGGAGCAGCCGCTCCGCGTCCGCGTACCGACCGGCGCGGATCGCGGCGTGCGCCAGTCGGTAGCGCACCGCCGGACACTCGGCGCCGTGCCGCTTCAGCGCCGCCTCGAGCAGCAGCGCGCGATGGAAGGCGCCCATTGCGAGCAACAGGTCCAGGCGCTGTCGCAGCCGGCGCTTGGCATCGGGCACCCGCTGGTTCCAGCGGAGGGCCTCCCGGTTGCGCGCCGCTGACCGGAGCTGCTCCGCGGCGGCGTGGGCGTACTGCGGGTCCTGCCGGGCGAGCCGTACGAACAGCCGGGCGGAGGCGTAGGCGTGACCCTGCCGCGCGTAGGTGTAGGCGAGCCGCTCCAGCACGCGGCGATCCCGCGAAGCAACGAGGTGGGCCTCCTCCAGCACGCGAATCGCACGGCCGTAGCGTCGGGCCTCGATGAAGGCGTCTGCCACCATCAGGTGGGCGATTCGGTCGCCCCCGGTCACCCGCAGGTAGTGGCGCGCCACGCTCAACCCCGCGCGCAGCAGCCCGTGGCGGGGGAACAGCAGCGTCAGCTCCAGGTGCAGCACCCGGTCCCGCGGAAACCGGCGGAGCCCCTTGCCGAGGGCCTGCCGGGCCACCTCGTGCTGGCCCGACCGATGGGCCGCGCGGGCGAGCATGGCGAAGTAGCGTGGCAGGTCCTGGCCCACGCTCTCGGCCCGCCGCAGGGCGATCACCGCCGCCTTGTGCTTCTTCAACGCGTAGAGCGCCTGGCCGAGATAGAGCCACACGGCCTTGCGCTGGGGCTTTTTGTCCACCACCTCCAGGAAGGCCTTGGCCGCCTTGCGGTGCTGCCCGTGCTCGAGGTAGACGATGCCCACCAGGGACTGGTAGTCCACGCGGTCGAAACCGCAGGCCGTGCGATGCTCGCGCCAGCACTTGCGAGCGGCAGCCAGGGCCCGAACGGCCTTGTTCAGGTGGCCGTGGACGATCTCCTCACGCGCCACCTCCAGGTAGGAGACCCGGGGCAGCTTCGGCCGGCCCGCCGGTGTGGACGAGGCGTCGTCGGCCGGACCGGAGAGCAGGCTGAGCGTGAGTGCGACAATGGCTTGCGTGGTCACCACCGGATCACCTCAGCCGGAACTTGAAGGTCTTCACCACCCACACCTGCACGGCCCGCCCGTGGTAGCGCGCTGGCCGGAACCGGTAGCGGCGGGCGGCGCGCTTGGCAGCCTCGTCGAACACCCCCGCCGGGCGAGCCGTCTGGACGATGGCCTGCGTGACGGCGCCCTCGGCGCTCACCAGCAAACGCAGGGTCACCTCCCCCTCGACGCCCCGTTGCTGGGCCTCGAAAGGGTAGCGCGGCGGGCCACCGATGATCACCCGGGGCGGATCGTCCACCATGTCCTCAGTGAACACGAGCTTCGCCTGCGTCCCGACGTTCTGCTCCTTTTTCAGAGCCACGCGGTGCAGCGTGCGCGTGTTCAGGTTCGCCTGCACGGGGGTCGGCGCCTGGATGCTGGAAGGCAGGTTCAGGCTGGGCAGACTCACCGCCCGGGAGGGCGCGGCCGCCCGGGCGCGGCGCCGGGTGCGCGTACGGCGACGCTTGGGCTTCTTCTTGCGCACGACCTCGATGGGCGGCGCCCGCTTGATGGCTTCGCGCTTGCGGGGCTGCACACGTTGGCTGAGGTGGGCGGCCAGCACCACGGTGCCGCCCATCATCGCCAGGGCCAACGCCAGGGCCAGAGCGTGCAGCAGCCACCGCCTCATCGGGCCCGCTCCACGTCCACGCCCACCTTGCGGGCCCCGGCCATGCGGCACTCGTCCACCACCTCGATGAGCCGCTCGGTGACCAGCCGTTTGTCGGCCACCACCAGCACCGGCCGTTCCGGCTGCTGGGACAGTAGCTCCCGCACCCGGCTCTGGAGCATCCAGCGGTGCACCGGCTGGCCGTCGAGATAGATCTTGCCGGAGGCGTCGATGGCCACCCGCAGCGCCCCGCGATCGGTCTGCTGCCCCGACGCGGCTCCCGGGCGCTCGATCTCCACCTCCAGATCCTTCACGAAGGTGGTGGTTACCACGAAGAAGATGAGGAGAATGAATATCATGTCGATGAGCGGGCCGAGGTTGATGTCAGAACCGCGCTCGCGATTCGTGCGGAGGTTGGACAGGTGGCTCACGGCGTCACCTCTTGGGGCGCCCCGAGGGCCGCCGGTGCCACCGCCGCCAGCTCGTCCAGATCCCGGCGGAGGCGCCGCGCCCGACCCTCCAGCAGCCGGGCCACCAGCATGCCGGGGATGGCGATGGCCAGGCCCATCTGGGTCGTGACCAGCGCCTCGGAGATGCCCCCCGAGATGCCCCCGGACTCTGACACCAGCGCCATCTCGGTGAGGGCGTGAAAGGTCTCGATCATGCCGCGCACCGTGCCGAGCAGCCCCAGCAAAGGCGCGGCCGCCACCAGCGCGAGGATCACCCGCCCGTGGCGCGCGAGTCGCTGGCGCTGCTTCTGGACCACCGGCTCGATGTCTGCCGACACGAGGCCCCGCGCGGCGCGCAGCGCGAGCAGCTCGGCCATGGCCTCCCCCACCACCCCGCGGCGCGGGGCCGGGTCGGTGCGGGCCTGAACGAGGGCGACGGCGATAGGCCCCGCCACGCCCCGCCGCAAGGACAACCACCGCAGCACGATGAGATACCACAGGAGCACCCCCACGGCGATCAGCGGCACCATCACGGCGCCCCCCATCGCCACGAAGGAACGCACGGTGTCATCCCACAGGGGCATGGGCTCTCTCCTCGTCGGGTTCGGTCTCTTCGTCGGACGCAGGCTCCTCGCTTGGCTCCGCGCTTGGCTCCGCGCTTGGCTCCGCGCTTGGCTCCGCGCTCGTCGCCGTGGGCTCCGCTTCGGCAACTGACGCCGGCGTCGCATGGCTGCCCAGGTCGGTCGGACCCTTGAGCAGGTTGATGAGCGCCATGGCGTAGGACTGCATCTGGTCGGCGATGCGATCCGACCAGCGCAGAAGCACCGTGTGGATCAACAGCACCGGGATGGCCACCGCCAGACCGAACTCGGTGGTGATGAGCGCCTCGGAGATGCCCCCGGACAGCAGCCGGGGGTCGCCCGTGCCGTGCTCGGTGATCACCCGGAAGGTGGAGATCATCCCGGTGACCGTACCCAGCAGGCCGAGCAGCGGCGCCACCGCCGCCGCCACCCCCAGCAGGGGCAGCAGCCGCTCCAGGCGGGGCGTCTCGTGCAGCACCGCCTCGGCGGCGATCTCGTCCAGGTGCTCGCGGGAGGCCGATCGCTGGGCGAATACGCGCCGAAGCACCCGGGGCAGAGCGCCGCGCCGATCCAGCACGGCCTCCGCCTCCTCGGCCTTGCCGGCGGTCACGGCCGCCCGGAGCTTCCCGAAGAGCCGCTCGGCCCGGTTGGTGGCCCACAGCAAAACCACCACCCGCTCCAGGATCATGAGGAGCGCGAGGAGGGCGAGCCCCACGATGATCCAGGCAATGATGCCGCCGGCCTGGAGCTGGTCCCAAAAGCCCGGCTTGCGGTGGATCCGGGTGGCCTTGCCGCTGGGGCTCAACAGGTGGATGGGAGTGGTGGACAGACGACCGCCGGATGCCAGCGTCTTCGCGTCGCCGCGGGTAGCGGGATCGGACACCTTCAGCCCGCCGCTTTGCACCCGCACCAGCACGCCGCCCACGTCGCCCGCGATGCCGAGGGCCGCCACGCGGCCGATGTGGACGATCCGACCGGAGACCTCCACGTCGTCGGGGCCGAAGAACTTCCCGCGGCGCACGTGCACCGTACCGAGGCGCCGCACCGCCGCGACGGCCCGCTCCAGGGTGAGCCACAGCCGGCGCTCCACGGTCTTGGCCTCGGGCACCCGGATGTCCAGCTTGCGCAGCGAATGGATCGCCACGTCCAGGTTGGCCTCCACCTGATCCGACTGGTCCCCTTGCGCGGTGAGCCGCTCCCGCGCCGCGGTGAGCTGCCCCTCCAGGGAGATGGCCGTCTTCTGTTGAGTGGCCACCTGCTGAGTCAGGGCGCGCACGTCCGCCTCCAGGGCGCTCTGGGCGGTGGCGTTGGCCTTGGTCAGCGCCTCGAGCTGCGCCTTCAGGGCCTTCTGCTCGGCAAGCAGCTCCGCACGCTCGCGGCGATAGGCCTGCTCGAAGGTAGGCACCCGCGGCGGCCGGACCCGGGGGGCGCGGGCTGGCGCGGGGGCGGACCACAGCGTGGTGAGCAGGGCGACACCGAGGGCGGTCATGGCGCGTCCTCCCCCGCCCCGGACGCCGCCTTGTCCACCGGTGGCAGGGGCAACCGGTAGGCCCCCTCGGTGAGGTTCTTGCCCAGCGCCTCGAACAGCCGCCGCACCTCGCGAAGCTGCGCGGTGTCGGTGAGCCACACGTGGCGCCACGTGCCGGACCGGTCCCGCCGAAGCTGCCCGATCCGGCCCTCCTTCGTGCGGGTGTATAGCGTGACCATGCCCAGCCGCGCCACGTCCACCAGGCGGCGCGGCGCACCGGTCTTGGCGGACAGGCGCAGGGGGATCCGCGTGCGCAGCACCTCGGAGGCGAGCTTGAGCTCGTCCTCGATGTAGCGCCACAGCCGACTCAGCGCGGTCTCCGGCTCGATCCGCCCGGCGTCGATCTTCGCTTTGAGCTCGTCGATGGCCTGCAGCCGCTCTCGGCGCCGGAAGGGGAGGCTTTGAGCCACCACCCCGCGCAGCGCCACCAGCGCCTTGGACAGCACCGGTACGATCCGGTGACGCCGCTGCTTGCTCTCGGCCAGGCGCTTTTTCACCTCGGCGAGGCCGCGACGGGCCGTGGTCAGCCGAATGCCGGCGCGATCCTGCTCGAGCTGCAGCTCGGCCTTGCGGCGGGTGAGGCTGCGCAGCCGGGTCAGCCCTTGGGTGCGCTCGGTGCGCAGCCGCGTGTCGAGCGCCTCAACCTCCACGCGCAGCGTGGCCAGCTCATCGGCCCAGGTCGCGAGCCGGCTCCGGGCCGTGGAGTGCGAGGTGACCGCCAGCGCCGAGAGCAGGGTGAGGCCCGCCGCGGCAACGGCCAGGACCGCTACGCGCCTGGATCGCGTCCGGTGCCGGGGCCGACGGCCCGTGGTTGGTGACGACAAGGGTGATGACAAGGGTGATGACAAGGGTGACGACAACGCAGCTAATCCAGTCGTTCGGTGAGACAGAGGCCGACGCCGTTGAAGTGCACCCCGGCGCGGGCGGCGTAGTTCACGAAGGTCTCCAGGGTCAACGAGTCCGGCGGAAGCATGCCCCCGTCGTTGTAGAAGACCCGGTGCCCATCATTGTCCCGCAGGGGATTCCCGTCCGCGTCCTGCAGATCGGTGAGGTCCTGCTGCGCCAACTCGTCGTTGGTCACCAGGTCATCGTCGCCGGCCACGGCGGCGAAGGCGTCGAAACGCAGGTCCTCGTCCCCGGAGGCCAGGGTGTCCCAGAACAGGTGGACGGCGTGGGCATAGATGAGCACGCCGATGGTCTTGTTCGCCTCCACGGCGAGACCCCGGGTCTGGTCCTTGCCGTTGACGCAGTCCTGGTATCGCGTGGGCAGGGTCAAGCCGAAGTAGAACGCCACCTCGCTGCCGTCCCTGCTGGCCACTCCCTCGATGAGATAGGACCACCCCTGGCTGACCATGAGTTCGAAGTCGGCCGAGTCCACGTTCCGGTTCTCGGTGGCCGCGGTGGCCCGTAGGAAGCTGAAGGCCACGTCGAGCCGCTTGGCGGGCACGTCCGTGAGAGTGGCGACCTCCTGGGTTGCGCCCTGGTCCTTTTTGAGGTCCAGGGCGACAGGCCCGGAGTATGACGCTCTCACCGCGCCGGAGCCCGGCTCGCTGAGCTCGATGTCTCCGACCACCACCACGTACTTGGTGAACTCCAGACTCCAGCCGTCCACGAAGGCGAACTCTGCGCCCCCCTCGTTGTAGGGAAAGCCGGTCTGCAGGGCCATGCCGCCACCGGCCTCGAACCGCACGGAGCCCTGGCCGGCGGTGTCCTCGCTGATGCAGCCGGGGCCGCCGACCGACAGCGCCACCACGAGCCAGAGCACGCCAGCGTATTGCGAAAGACCAAGGAGTCGATCAAGAATTATCTGATCCTTCAGGACGCCGATCCATCCCGGCTGGCTGCGTGAGCTCGCTTCGCTCGCGGGTCTGGACTGGATCATTCCAGCAAGCTGGAATGATCCAGTCACCAGCGGCTCATCGGTTGAATATCCCGCAGTATTCGCCCTCCTCACTCCTTGCGGGCCGAGTGCCTCGGCGCCCTGAGCTGAACACCTTATTCGTGGGCGACTCCTAATGAAGTGTCTCATTGATTCCTCCAGCTCAGGCTGTAAGAGGTGCGGGAGCGGACCCCGACCAGCAGCGCCTGGTAGGCCTGGGAGTCCTCGTCGAGCACCATCCGCCCGGAGGCTCCCTGCTGAGTGAGCCCCTCAAAACCCACGTTGTGGAACCACTCGTCGAGATGCACCTTCACCACGGCCCGCCCCGGCTGTTTCGCGATGTCGGCAAGCTCCATCTCGGCGGGGATGCTGGTGACGATGCGCAGGGTTCCCTCGTCGGGGATGGTGAGGGCGCCCTCGAAGGCCACCTCGCTCCCGTCCTTGGTGGCGGTGCCGGCCACCCAGACGGAGTGCCCTTGCAGCGGCTCGAAACTGCTGCTGGAGCTCCCGGCGGTCACCTCGCCCGGCGGGTGCAGATGCACCTCGAACATCTGCGCCGTGCCCGCCACTCCGTCCCGAAGCCCGGTGTCCTCCACCTCTCCGGAGAGCAGATCGACGGCGTACTGCTCCAGCACCTCGCCGAGCACCTCGCCCTTGTCGAACTGCGCATGGGCCGGGCAGGCCCGAGCCGTGCCGTCGCCGAGCAGCCGCTCGAGCATCGCGGTCTGGGGCCGCGACGAGTAGAAGTAGATGGGCCCCATGGCGACGTAGGCCTCGGTCAAGGTCACGGTCCAGCCGCGGGCATTGGTGAAGGCCTCGACGGTATCGCCGTCGGACAGCCCTCCGGTGACCCCTGTCTGGAAGGCGGCCCGTTCCCCGGAGGTCTGGTCGCAGGACAGGGGCCCCACCAGCGCCCCCACGGGAAGGACGAGAAACGCCGCCGTCCAGAAGACAATTCGTTTCACTGATCGCATTTTCCAGTTCCTCTATGGTGCTCCGACGCGCCCGGCGTCCTCTCCCGGCGGGCGACGCCGGGCGCGCGGAGACCTTTCGACTAATCGTGCTCTTCGTGCAGCATGATGATGAACCGCATGGTGGTGTTTGCCGTGCTCGTGTTGAACTTGAGCACACCGGGCACGGGCGGCTGGCTCGCGTCCAGGGTGGCAGCGATGTGGTAGTGATCCGTCAGCACCGTTTCGCACATGCCGTTGGGCACCCCACCGGTCACGTTGAGGGCGGTCTCGAACCGGTCGTAGGCGCTGTCGAACACGTCCACCGTGTCCAAAAACAGCACGTACGCCCCCGTCTCGATGATGGGGAAGTGGATATAGCTGTCGCCCGCGGGCAGGGTGACCTCCACCGGCACGTCCAGGTCCGCGTGATAGTCCGGCGCGAACACGTCGGCGAAGGTGGGCGTGACGCTCTTTTGCTCTACCGTCTCGTTCTGGAAGTTGTCGCAGGCTTGCTGGGGGAAGGGCACCTCAGAGATGCAGCTCAGCGGATCGTCAGGGTCCTGCACGTAACCCGTATCGCAGTGGCACTCCCCGCTCTCGAGGTGGCCGTGCCCGTCGCACTCGAGGCTCTGGGTCTCGCAGTGGGCCTCGTCGGCGTGCTCGTGGCAGACCCCGGTGCCGCAAGGCTCGTTGGCCTCGTGGCCGTCGATGCAGTTGTACGCCGTGTTGTCCTCGCAGCGGAAGGAGCCCGCCGTGCAGTCCACCGACATGTCCACGCAGAAGGCCTCGCCGGTATCGGCCTCGGCCACGCAGGTCAGACCCTCGTCTCCGCAATCCCGCCCGTTGTGGAAGTGAGGATCCATGCCCGCCACCAGGTGGCAATACTGGATCTGGTCGCCCTCGCACTTCTCCCAGCCATCGTAGCCCTCACCACATTCCCAGCCGTTGTTGTTGTTGTCGTCATCACCACAGCCGCCCGTCAGGGCAAGCGCTACCATCAGCAGCCCCGGGATCACCCCGAGGCGATAAAATCGCTTCGTCATTTCACTCTCCCGCGGCATCCTGCCCAGCGACGCACACATCACTTCCGGGGCGGATGCCCAGCAGTCCGTTGCTTCAATTCGGCTTCTCGCGTACCGAAAAAACCACCGCAGATGCTTGCGGCGGTCGCAGCAGCGTCATCCAACGCGGGGTGGGGACTGCTTGGGAGCTAGACGAAAGAGGGGGACGAAGTGGAGGTGATTATCGGATCGCTGCGGTAGAAACCGCGCCACGTCCATGACCGTGATGGTGGAAGCCAGACCCTCCTCGGGCTCGAACCTCTGATGAAAGAGCCAGGAGAGCACGCAATTCTCCGCGTGGCTCGACTCGTGATCACATCCTGGCTCGACTCGATTGACTCGATTTCGCGAGCTGGGTCCAAAAGCGTGGTCCACATGCTCGACACAACCGGCTCCGTGATGGTGACTCTCGATCACCCGGGCCGAATCACCCACCCCGCTGTGACCGTGACCGGACAGGTGGAGGTACTGCCCCACCGCCTGCGTTAGCAGTGCGGCGATCAGGAGCATCGCCAACGCCAGGCGATGGCGTCTGTATGGACGGATCAGGAGCATCGCATCACGCACGTATCATACTACAGTACCGCTGTAAACGCTGCTACAGATTGGTCAGCGCTGTTTTTACAGCTATCGGGCCGATAGCTACCCGCCGATAGCTACCCGCCGATAGCTACCCGCCGATAGCTACCCGGGATCAGCCAGGTACGCGACATGTTCGATGCCACGTTGCGACTCCGGTTTCACCCTTGTCGTCTGCTGCGAACGGCCGAAATCTTGCAGCGCGCTGCACGATTTCGGCAACGGGAACAAATCCTGTCCCCGCGACTCCCAAAGGCCCAGGCCAACGCCTGGGCCTTTACTTTTCGAATCGCAGGCTTTCAGACTCGAGTATTCGCCCTTCTTTCGTCGCGAGAACGAGCAAAAAACGTGCCTGGCAAGGCGCGACAAGATTTTTGTCGAAGGCGTACTTGCGGTACGTCGAGACAGAAATCGCCGGAGCAACGCCGCCAGGCGCGATTGCGGCCGTTCGCAGCAGACGCCAAGGGCGAAACTCGAGTCAGAAGTCGGTGAACCGAGCGAGCTCGCCGATGATGGTTTTCGCCAGCGGATAAAGGCTCTGGGTCTGCTTCAGGTTCGACAGCAGCACCACCACGGTGGGGGGCTCCAGCGTGAAGGCCACCAAGCTGGTGAAGCCCGGCGATCCACCCATCTTGGCGTACACGGCGACGCCCTCCGGATACTCCACGTTCAACGAGAACCCCGTCTGGGCGTCGACGCCGTTGGGGCTGGAGCGACGCGGGATCATCACCAGATCCCAGGCCGGGTCGGTGCTCGAGATGGCGCCCTCGAAAAACCGCAGAACCTCGTCGCCCGTGGCCCGGATCGCACCGCCCCCTTGCAGCGCCGCGCCGATGTCCAGAACCGGCGCCTCCACCCCGGCGTGGTAGCCCTGCACCAGGCGCGCCTGCTGGTCTCCGGTTAGCGCCACTCCCGTGTCCACGAGACCGTAGGACCCGGCGATCTCACGCTGCACGAGGGCGTGGTAGTCCGGCTCACCGCTGGCGGTGACGAGAACGTGTCCCAGGATGCCCAAGCCGCAATTCGAATAGAGATACGTCGTCCCTGGAACCACCGGCAGCGTGTAAGTGGCCAGAAACTCCTCCAGTAAAGACACCGTGTAATCCCGGGCCGGATTCACCTCCCCCGGATACAGCACGTTGGTGGGGAGCTTCGGCAGCCCGGAGGTGTGCGTGACCAGGTCCAGAAGGTCGATGGAGCTGCCGCTATAGGTGGGCACGGCCGGCCCGAAGGTGTCCTCCAGGGTGTCGGTCAGCCGCACCTCGCCGTTCAGGATCCCCCGGGCCAGCAGGTACCCGGTGTATACCTTGGTCACCGACGCAACCTCGAAGAGGGAGCTGGCATCCGGCACCTCGCTGCCCCCCAACGTCGTGGCGCCGAAGCCCGTGACGTATCGCGCACCTGGCTTCGCCACGCCCACGACCAGGCCGATGGCCTTGCCGGGCGTGTAGTTCGGGTCCACGTAGGGCGCGGTCAGCTCCCCCAGCAGACAGTGCACCGGCGGGCCGCCATCGCAGCCCGCTCCCCCCCCATCACCACCATCCACGGCTCCGTCGAGGCCGCTGTCGGGCCCGGAGTCGAGCCCCGCGTCGGCCGGGTCACCTTCACCGCCGGTTCTCCGGTCGCAAGCGCCCAGCCCAACGGGCAAGCAGACAATCCAGAAAAACAGATGGACAAGAGCCCTCATGCGCCGCGCTCCATTGCAACCGCAGTTTCGATCATTCATCCGGATTGCGTCAAATGACCGGGGAACGGGGACAGGATCGCTCACCGAGCTGTATCTCGCCAGGATTCGCCGCCACAACCCCGTGCTGAACGCGGTGGTCAGCGAGTTCGGCTGGCGGGCGCGAAAGACGGCGCTGCTGCTGGACCGCGAGCGTGCGGCGTGCAGAGCCCAGCGGGCGGGGCCACTTTTCGGGGTACCCTCGCTGGTCAAGGACACGGACCTTACCCGCTTTTCGCTCACGCGGTTCGGCTCCCGCTCGCTGCGCTGCCTCTGGTCGGTCATGGACGGCCCCGCGGCCCGGGCCATGCGCCGGGCGGGCATGGTGATCCTCGGCAAGAGCGCCCCCAGCGAGCTGGGCATCCTGCCGGTGACGGAGACGGCGCTACACGGCGCCACGCGCAACCCCTGGGATCCGAGCCGGAGCCCGGGCGGCTCTAGCGGCGGTGCGGGGGCGGCGGTGGCCGCGCGCATGATTCCGGTGGCCCACGGCTCCGACGGCGCCGGCTCCATCCGCATCCCCGCAGCCCTGAACGGGCTCTTCGGTTATAAGGCCTCCCGCGGCTACCTGGTACACCCCTAGAGCACCGAACAGTTTGGACGTCGTAGCGAAATCGTGAAGTTGCTCGCGAG
>CAYFWA010000140.1:9748-11543 GCA_964346625.1 uncultured Myxococcales bacterium | reverse complement strand
GAACCGCAAGCCGAACCGCAAGCCGAACCGCAAGCCGAACCGCAAGCCGAACCGCGAGCCGAGCAGCGAGCCGCGCAGCGAGCCGGGCGACGAGCCGGGCGGCGAGCCCAGCAGCGAGCCGAGCAGCGAGCCTGGAGCTTGAGCCCGAGACGTGAGCCCCAAAGGTCTTCAACGGATATGCGAGAGTATCGGGGAAAAACGGCTGCCGAACGGCAGAAAAGAGGCTGCAAAACCGCTGGATGGTCTCAGCTCGTGCAGTAGCTCGGCGCGTCCGCCGAGCAGCTCGCCGGACCCGTGGGGCACTCCTCCATGCAGTTCTGCCAGAAGGTACAGTCCCCATCCAGGTCCACCGGCGTGGCGTCGTTGGGCACGCACACGTCGAAGGTGGTGCCGTACTCGTTGATGGGGGTGCAGGTCATGTAGGCCGGGCAGTCCGGCAACCCCGCGCCGCACTCGTCCAGGCAGCGATCCAGCCCGCCGAGGGGCAGACAGAACCCGCGCACGCAGTCGGCGATGATGTCGCTGCAGAAGTCACAGGTCTCCCGCCCGCCGCTGGGCTCGGTGCACGAGCCCGTCCGGGGGATGCACTGGTTCGGGTGACCCGTGACCTGCACGCAGAAGTACTCGTCGGGGCATTGGTTGTTGCCGTCGCAGGGCGCCGAGCAGGTGCGGTTGCTCGAGGAAAACCCCGTGAGGCATAGCCCCGTGTCGCACTCCCCGCTGTGCAGACACGGCGAGCACAGCTCGCCCTCACCGCTGCACGCGCCGTAGTCGTGGAAGCACTGATACGTGGTGATCCCCACCGGCCCGCACTCCCCGTCGCAGTCCTGGCAGTCCTGCACCCAGCTCCCCGTGTCGTCGCAGTAGAACGCCTCCGCGCAGGTGGAGTCCAGCGGGCAGGTGTACTCGTCCTCCGGGTCGCAGGCCGTGGAGCAGTAGGTCGCCCCCGCCGCCCCCGCCGCCCCCGTCGGATCCGCGGACACGCACTTCTGGTTCTCGAAGCCGCACTGCCCGTCAAAGCTACACCCCTCGCAGAACATCCGGCGCACGCACACCGGGTCGTCGCCCTCGTCGGCCCGACACAGCATGTCCGGCGGACAGTCCGCGTCCGCGGCGCACGTCTCGGTGCAGTACGCGTCCGGGTCCCCCACCGCCGACCCCAGCCCGCGGCAGGTGTACCCCGTAGCGCATTCCTCCAGCGCGCACGACGCCCCGGTGGTCCCCGGCGCCGGCGCATCCGGGATGATCTTGCAGCGCCGCTCCCCCGCCGCCTCGTTCGTCACCTCATCGATTACCGTGCAGTAGGTCCCCTCGGCGCAGTCCTCGTGCCCCTCGCACGGCCGCAGGCACACCCCGGTGACCTCGTCGCAGTCGTCGAGCACGCACACCCCGGCCGTCTCGTCACAGTAGAGCGTCTCCGGGCAGTCCATCTGCTCGGTGCACTCGGTGGAGCACACGCCCCCCTCGCACAGCTCGCTCTGGCAGTCCGACGCCTCCTCGCAGTCCATCCCCGTCTCCACCGGCGGCCGGCACACCCCCAGCACGCACTCGTAGCCGTCCCGGCAGTCCCCGTTCCCCGCGCAGCTCGGCAGGCAGTAGTTGTCCCCCGCGATCCACAGGCACTCGGTGCCCTTGGGACACTCCAGCACCGTGCACACCGACGTGCACAGCCCCCCCGGCATCCCCAGCAGGCACATCCCCTTGCACACCGTGTCCTCGTCACAAGCGCTCCCGTGCCCCTTCTTCTCCTCCCCGCACTGCGCCACCAACCCCACGATCGCCACCAACCCCACCA
>CAYFWA010000140.1:8541-9648 GCA_964346625.1 uncultured Myxococcales bacterium | reverse complement strand
GCCCGAGCAAACCGGATAATAGGGGGTAGAATTTCGACCGTCAACGGTGATATAGATGGTATACATTTCTGTCGCGTCTGCCGTCAGCAGACGTCGGCAGACGTCGGCAGAACCAAGCGCTCACGATCCCAGAGACGAGAGCCCGATTTTTCGATCACACGGATCGGTACAGTTCCAGACATCAGCTCATACATCAGCCCAGGAATCAGACACATAGGACAGAGGAGAACATGAAAATCCTTCAAAAATCCCCCCTGCCGCCCGCCCGATGGGCCCGATCGACTCGATCGGCCCGATCGGCGGCCCGATCGACTCGATCGGCCCGATCGGCGGCCCGATCGACGGCCCGATCGGCGACCAGATCGGCGGCCCGATCGGCGGCCCGATCGGCGGCCAGGCCCGGCCTCGCGTCGCTGCTCTTCGCCGCGCTCGTCGCCATGCCCCTCGTCGCCATGCCCCTGGCCGGCTGCGTCGAAGACCTCGGCGATCCCGTCATCCGCTACGCCGAGTGGGACGCCTCCGCCCCCACCGGCGACGGCGGCGCCGCCAACACCAACTCCAACAACCAGCTCGCCGACTACGTCCCCGACTGCGGCCCGGACTACTATCCGTGCCCACCGTACGCCACCAAGCGGGGCGGCATCGTCGAGAACTTCCAGATGACCGCGGTCAACGACGCCGCGCGCGACTACACCGCGGACGGCGCCGTGCTCAGCATGGCCGACCTCCGCGGCTCCGGTGCCAAGCTCCTGTTCGTCTTCCTCACCGCCGGGTGGTGACCGTACTGCTCTCAGGAGGCCGGGAGCCTCCCAGGTTTGCAGGACGACTACGAAGGTGACGTGCTCTTCATGGCCGTGATCCGCGAGGACGGCAGCGGCGACCCCGCCACCCCCGAGTACGCCGAGAGCTACGCCGACAGCGAGGACTTCGACAACATCCCCTCCGTCGCCGACATCGGCGGCAACTGGGCCCCCTTCATGGGCGACGGCTACCCCACCAACATCATCATCAACCTCGAGTCCATGGAGTTCCGCTACAAGCGCGGCGGCCTCATGACCGCCACCGACATCACCAACCGCGTAGACTCCGAGCTCCAGAAGTAGCGCA